>CAIYQV010000279.1 GCA_903928365.1 uncultured Flavobacteriia bacterium | reverse complement strand
GAATTCCGTTAAAGACCGGATGGCTGTAAAAATGATCGAGGATGCAGAAAAAGCAGGATTGATCAAGCCGGGTGGTACGATCATCGAAGGGACTTCAGGAAACACAGGAATGGGATTGGCATTGGCGAGTATCATCAAAGGCTATAAGCTCATTTGTGTGCTGAACGATAAGCAATCGAAAGAGAAGATGGATATCTTACGCGCAGTTGGAGCAGAAGTAGTCGTGTGTCCTACGGCAGTTGAGCCAACAGATCCACGTTCTTATTATTCCGTTTCAAAAAGGTTGGCTTCAGAAACACCGAATTCTTGGTATGTAAATCAGTATGATAACTTATCCAATCGTCAGGCACATTACGAACAAACAGGTCCTGAGATCTGGGAGCAAACAGAAGGTAAGATCACGCATTTTGTTGTTGGAGTAGGAACGGGTGGTACCATCTCCGGTGTCGGTAAATATTTAAAGGAAAAAAATCCCAATATCAAGATCTGGGGTATTGATACCTACGGATCGGTATTTAAAAAATACAAAGAGACGGGAATTTTTGATGAGAATGAGATCTATCCATACATTACGGAGGGAATCGGAGAAGACATCCTGCCCGCTAATGTAGATTTTGATGTGATCGATCTGTTTGAAAAAGTGACAGACAAGGATGCTGCTGTGTATACCAGAAAATTAGCTCGTGAAGAAGGAATATTTGTTGGGAATTCTGCCGGAGCGGCTATCAAAGGATTGCTTCAATTGTCCGGTGAACTGAATGAAGATGATGTAGTGGTGGTTTTGTTCCATGATCATGGCAGCAGATACGTAGGGAAGATCTTTAATGATGATTGGATGCGCGAACGGGGATTCTTGGAGGAAGAGGTGAAGACAGCCGGAGATCTGGTTGCGAAACATGAAGAGATGCCTTTAGTGACTTTATATGCCGAAGAACTGGTTTCGCATGCCATAGCTAAAATGCGAAAATTCGGTATCTCTCAGATCCCGGTAATTAAGGATAATCAATTCGTTGGTTCGTTGGATGATAGCCATGTGTATCAGTTATTGGTTGATCAACCAGAGTTGCGTGATGCAGCTATTTCTTCGGTTATGCAAGAAGCATTTCCTGTGGTCAAAGCTGCTACCCACGTGGATGAACTATGCAAGTTGATTAATAAAAATACTCCCGCCGCATTGGTGGAAATGCCTAATGGTCAACATCATATTGTGACGCGATATGACGTGATCTCTTCTATGTCTTGATGGCTCGGAGCTTCACAGATCAGATGAAGCGAGAGGTGAAGATCGAATTTACACCTCAGAAGATCATATCTCTGGTCCCTTCACAAACCGAACTTTTATGGGAGCTCGGATTGGAAAAGGAGGTGGTGGGGATTACTCGTTTTTGTATTCATCCGAAGGAATGGTATAAGTCCAAAGTTCGAGTTGGTGGAACAAAAAAGATCAACATCGATAAGGTTAAAAATCTTGAGCCTGATCTGATCATTGCCAACAAAGAGGAAAATACCAGAGAAGATATTGAAGCCCTGGAAAAGATCGCACCTGTTTGGATCAGTGATGTGAACACACTTCAGGATGCTCAATCGATGATTCATCAAATAGGCCTTATTACGGATCGGGAAAAAGAAGCGGAGGATTTGTTGGAGGAGATATCACATGCTTTTAGTACCATTCAAAAATCCCAACGTTCTGTTCTCTATTTTATCTGGAAGGATCCACACTTTGTCGCTGGAAAACATACATTTATTGATGCCATGTTGTCGGAAGCGGGCTATACGAATTGTTGTCAGTTGGACCGATACCCATCTCTGGAGGAGATTGGTACGACACAACCGGATCTGATTTTCCTGAGTACGGAGCCATTTCCTTTCAATGAGCAGCATGTGCAGGAATTTCAAATACGGTTTCCTGAATCGGAAATTCACCTGGTGGATGGCGAAATGTTCAGTTGGTACGGTTCGAGATTAAAAGAGGTACCAGCCTATTTCAATACATTATTGAACAAACTCTCCCGTTAGAAGAAACTTAATGATCTCGTTCATGGGGTGGTAATCATCACCGAAGACCATTTTTCCTTGTAGGAGAGCATGTTTGTTTCCTGAACGCCGCATGGTGAGCTCGAAACGATCAATGTGATCACTTAATTGTTTGCTCGCCCTGTATTCTGGAATCATTTCAAGAAAAGAAGTCATTAAACCTCCTCCTTCAATCTTCATCAGAGGCTTCAGGTTTCCGTTCACAATGAGTAATTCTTTTCCGGTATGTTTCTTCCAAATGGGTTTAGGTGTCACTCCAATATAGAACTCGGTTGATGATACTTGATGATAGTATAGTCGTTCGTCCTGAAAACGAATACAGTTCGAATCTTTTTCGTAATCAAAATAGGCCTTGAGTTTTTTGTCACAGAGCAGTTTTTCAATATCGAACGACTGAGACGTCTTAATATATAACTCCATCTGTGGGATAACGAAGAAACCCGAAGAGTGATTGATGATCTTCGTACCGCGAAGGTTTAACGAAAGCGTCTGAATTTCCGGAAGATTGACATTGTAAGGAGCCAGCCATTTTTTTAAGGAATCGTTGAGTGAAACGGGAAGCTGAGTTCCTGACATATGGAATCCGTTAGGCTTAAGAGTTTTGCGCAAATAGGTGATCTTATCAGAACGATCCGGATTCAAAAGTAACTTTCCGTTTATGAAGAGCATTCTATTATCCAATCCGAAGTGAATATCTGACCGTTCGATTTTTCCGTTATCATTGAACAAGGAGCCATTACTAAAAATTTCAAAGAAGGTACCTGACTGATGGTGCACGATTTCTAGTTTTTCAATGGTTTCAGTTGGTTTTCGTAACATTTGATCTGCATAGGTCATCATATGATCATTTCCAATCGGATGGGTTGCATCGTCAAATAAAACAATTCCAACATCCTGTGCACATGCATAGGCAGCGGGACCATCCTCCAGTCCTTTTTTGAACAATCCGGGATTAGACACATTAAAAAGTATTCCTGATACCGTTCTGTTTTCAATATTCATCCTGAATAGAAGAATGTCGGACAAATAATCAATACCCAGATTGCTGAATTCACTATCTTCAGCTGTTTTTTCCTTGAGTAAAGTTTGGATCATTTCAAGAATCTCCTCGTCTTTGGACTCTATAAATACAGAAAACAATGTTTTTTCAGCGAGTTCACGACCATCTAATCGAACAGCGAAACTGACATTCTCAGGTAAATAATGGAGATTGTTGTTTTCATTTGTTTTGAGAAGTGTCTTGGCGAGAATGAGTAATCCCCATGAAATGGATAACAGGAAGATCCCTGTTAGGATCAAAGAGATTTGTTTGCGTCTACTCACCGGGCAAAAGTATGGTGAATTGTTTAATGCCTAACTTTGTCCTATGAAATTTTTAGCTCGTTTCATTTTTAAACTGATCGGTTGGAAGATCGATCCGCAAACACCTGCGGGTGTAAAGAAATGTGTTGTGGTTGTCGGTCCGCATACATCTAATTGGGATTTTGTGCTCGGTCGACTCGCATTCGTTATGTATGGAGTGAAACCCAAGATCCTTATTAAAAAAGAATTATTCTTTCCTCCAATGGGCTGGATCTTAAAAGCAATGGGTGGAGTCCCAGTCAATCGTAAAAAGAATAACAATCTCACAGACTACGCTGTGGAGTTGTTCAATGAAAGGGACGAGCTATACATGATCTTTACTCCTGAAGGTACACGTAGCTACAATCCCAACTGGAAGAAAGGGTTTTATTACATCGCGTTAAAAGCTAAAGTACCTATCTATATCGCTTACGTAGACTATGAGAAGAAAATGGGAGGATTCCACAGTCTTTTCGAACCTACCGGTGATGTGGAGAAGGATATAGCCTATATCAAGTCAGTAATGGGACAATTTAAAGGAAAATATCCGGAGAAGGGAGTCTATTGATTTTTTTTGTTCTGACCCGTTTTTTTGTCAAAGCCGTATGGACAATGTTTACAGCCGCTTTTACAGCAATACCCTCTTTTTAAATGATATTTTTCAGTAAAAATAATATAGCCTTCGGGGCTCAGGTAATAATCTTCTTCGTCAAGGTTTGGTCTCTTGTAAAATCCCGACATCTCGTTGTCCATGATTCAAAAATAAGTTCTATTGCTTAAGTGATGTTCGATTTCTCTAAATCAATCTTACAGGAAGTACATCCGTGGTTTCTTAACAACACGAATAAGAAATTGTTCATTAAGCGGGACGATCTTATTCATGATCTGGTTTCAGGTAATAAATGGAGGAAGCTTAAGTACACAATCGATCATGTTTTGAAGAACAAGTATAATGGAGTCATTACATTCGGTGGGGCATACAGTAACCATTTGTTAGCGACCGCTTCGGCTTGTGAAAAATATGCTTTGCCTGCTATAGGTATCGTGAGAGGGTCGGAGCTGACAGTTACTAGTAATTCCGTTCTTGAAAAGTGTGATGAACTGGGTATGAAATTAAGATTCGTTTCACGTGATGAGTACAGTGATAAAAATGAAAAAGTATACCAGGAATGGCTGCGACAGGAGTACCCAGGTTATTATTTAATTCCCGAAGGGGGTGCGAGTTATTTGGGAATGATCGGATGTCAGGAGATCATGAGAGAATGTGGAGATGATATTCATGCCGTCTTTGTGGCTCAAGGAACGACCACTACGAGTTGTGGAATCCTGTCTTCATTGAGTGAAAAGACCAGACTTCATGTTGTTCCGGTACTTAAAGGGTTTGATTCAATCAATGAAATGAGGTCTTTGCTTGCTCAGTGTGCTTTCGATGAAGAATGGATTGCAGAAGCACTTGAAAATGTACAGGCATATCCAGAGTATCATTTCGGAGGCTATGGGAAGTACACAAACGAACTCCTGAATTTTATGGAGCGTTTTTTTGTTGACTGCCAGGTTCCTCTTGATCCGATTTACACAGGGAAAACAATGTATGCCTTAATGG
>CAIYQV010000278.1 GCA_903928365.1 uncultured Flavobacteriia bacterium | reverse complement strand
GCATCCAATATTCTTTTTGGGAAATCCACGGCAGATGACCTTCGCTCATTGAGTGAAAAGGATTTCTTTGCCATTTTTGATGGTGTACCGCAAGCAACAGTTTCCCGCAGTGAATTCGGTGAAGCGATGTCGATCGTCGATGCGCTTGCCGCAAAAACAGGATTTCTTTCTTCTAATGGTGAAGCAAGACGTGAGCTAAAAGCCAACGCCATCTCAGTCAACAAAGAAAAAGTGGGCGAGGATTTCACCATTACTCCTGCGAATCTGATCAACGACAAATACCTGTTGCTCGGAAAAGGGAAGAAGAACAATTATATTTTGGTAGTAGCATAGGCTCTAACGTATTTGCCGATTCATTATTTCCGTAACTTGGAGGTCTCTAAATCCCCTGCGGCGATGAAGCTCATTTTATCGGTTTTCTTTCTTTGGACCTGGTGCTGTACAAGTGCGCAAACACCTACTTGGTCGGGGGATATCGCGAAGCTTATTTATGGTAATTGCACATCGTGCCACCGAAGTGGGGGCATTGCTCCCTTTGCTTTGGAAACATATGATGAGGTGAGCAGCATGGCCGGTTGGGTACAACAGTCCATCGAAACCAAGAAGATGCCACCCTGGACGCCCGATGTGAATTACAAGCATTTCGCTCATGAACGTGTATTGGCTCCCTCGGATATCGCCACTTTTCAGCAATGGGTTTCAGCAGGCATGCCGTCAGGGAATTTAAACTTCGCACCGCCTGTGCCTTCTTTCTCGTCAGGGTCGCAATTAGGTACACCAGATATTTCTCTGATCAGTCCAAGTTTTACGATTTCTACCACCAGTGATCTGTATCGCAATTTCGAATTGTTTCCGGGAAATAGCACTGCGATCAATGCCACGGCTATTGAGGTGATTCCTGGTAACAATGCTATTGTCCACCATGTTCTGGTCTTTCAGGACTCTACTTCCAATCCCATCAATGTAGATGGTGGTGGTGGTACCGGTTCCAATGCTTCTCAATTGATCTACGGTTTTGTGCCGGGTTCTCGGCCTTATTACACTCCTTTAGGCACCGGAATTCGGCTGGCTCCTAATACCCGCATTGTGTTACAAGTGCATTATGCTCCTGGTAGCAATGGTCAATCCGATGCAACCACCGTCAACATCAAAACGGACAGTTCGCCTTTGCGAAAGATCACGATCAATTCGGTGCTCAATCCAACAAACATGACCAACGGCCCCCTGCTTATTCCTGCCAATGAGGTCAAAACGTTTAATGCTGAATATGTGACTCAGGATTCCCTAACGGCCTTTTGCACCTTTACACACATGCATTTACTTGGACAGCATGTCAAAGTTTGGGCGAATGCACCTGTGACAAACGATACCACGAGAATAGTCTGGATCCCGAAATGGGATTTTCACTGGCAGGACAACTATATTTTTCCGAATTCTGTGATTCTGCCTGCAGGTTCGTCAGTGAAAGCAGAGGCCTTATATGACAATACCTCTTCCAATCCAAACAATCCAAACAATCCACCAGCAATCGTTGCAGAGGGAATAAGTACCACGGATGAAATGTTCCTGATCTTTCTTGCTTATGCACCGTATCTGCAAGGTGACGAATTCCTGATCATTGACAAACGTGTTTTCCCCAAAGGAGCGACTACGTTCTGTGAAGGAAATACCGTACGATTGGAAACACTGCAAGGTGATGGGTACACGTATCAGTGGTATTTGAATGGTTCGGTACTTATAGGAGAAACCAGCTATTTTACGGATGCTTCAAGCACTGGCGCCTACACCGTTGCCATCGCTCTCGGGCCCAATAATGTTACTTCGGATCCCGTGAATGTTTGGGTCAATTCTGCTCCTACAGCGCAGATTCAAATACCATCTTCTACCATAATTCCATCGGGAGGCAGTGTGTTGCTGTCATCCATTCCTGGAACCGGATTGCAGTATCAATGGTATCTCAACGGAACTCCAATGTCAGGGGCTACGAGTGCATCACTGAACGCGAGTGTAGCTGGGACCTATGTGCTGGAAGTATTCAACGGAACTTGTTTTGCTCTGTCAGATACACTCGTCCTGACAGGAGGCACGGCTGGAATCAACGAATCAGTACTTGAGGATTTCTTTGTTTTTCAGGACCCAATATCTGGGATGATCCATTTGAAAGGGAGCAAGTTAAAGGAAGCGGAGAAAATAACGTTGCATGATATGAATGGCCGAATCGTCTGTGAACGAATGGCTAATCATCAATATGAATATGAATGGAACACTTCGATCCTTTCAGAAGGCACTTACCTCTTTTCGTTATGGAATAGTAGCGGAGAAGTACTTGCCAGAAAGAAATTCCTGTCCGGACATTGATACCTTGACTTATTCCGTTTTTGCATTTATTTTCATAACTTAGATCCTCTAAAACACATGCGTCCATGAAACGTATTCTTTTCATCTTTTCGATCATTTATGGGTTGTCTGCACTTTCACAAACGCCAACCTGGTCAAATGACGTCGCCAAACTCATTTATGGAAATTGTACTTCCTGTCACCGCACAGGTGGGATTGCCCCATTCGCATTGGAGACCTATGAAGAGGTGAGTAATATGGCAGGATGGCTTCAACAGGCGATGGAGGATAAACGCATGCCACCCTGGACTCCGGATGAGGACTACAAGCATTTTGTGCATGAACGAGTGATGGCTCCAACAGAGATCACCACTTTTCAACAATGGGTAGCGGCAGGTATGCCATCCGGAAATTTGAATATCGCTCCACCACTGCCCGTTTACGAGAGTGGATCGCAATTAGGTTCTCCAGAGATCTCACTATCAATTCCAACCTATACGGTGGCATCTGCTTCGGATGTTTACCGCAATTTTGAGTTGTTTGTTGGAAATAGCACAGCGACCAATGCCACAGCCATTGAGGTTGTGCCTGGAAATTCATCAATCGTTCATCATGTTTTAGTTTTTCAGGATTCTACCAGCAATCCCATCAATACAGGCGGGGCTGGAGGTACCGGTTCGGATGCTTCCCAACTTTTGTATAGCTATGTTCCGGGGTCATCACCCTATTTTACACCAGTCGGTACAGGATTTCGTTTGGCGCCGAATACACGTATTATTTTACAAATACACTATGCACCGGGGAGTAATGGTTTAAGTGACGCAACCACCGTTAATTTCAAAACGGATAATTCACCATTGAGAAAGATCTATGTCAATCCGATTTTGAATCATTCCAATATGACCAATGGCCCACTGATCATACCAGCGAATCAGGTCAAGACCTTCAATTCTGAGTATACCACACCCATTAAATCGACCGTATTGTATGCCTTCCCACACATGCATTTATTGGGTAAAAGCGTAAAGGTATGGTCCAATGCGCCTACCACAAACGATACCACTCGTTTCGTTTGGGTACCTCAGTGGGATTTTCACTGGCAGGATAATTTTATCTTTCCCAATTCTGTAATCCTTCCATTAGGATCAACGATTCAAGCGCAGGCTGTGTATGATAATACCACAACTAATCCAAACAATCCTTCATCGCCACCTGTGCTCGTCACAGCGGGAGAAAGCACCACCGATGAGATGTTCCTGGTTTTCTTTGCCTACATGCCTTTTTCCCCTGGAGATCAGTATTTGATCATCGATAAACGTATTTCTCCAAAGGGTGCGACTACCTTCTGCCAGGGAAATACGGTGCGACTCGAAGCAATAAATGGAGACGGTTACACCTATCAGTGGTATTTGAATGGTGCTGCACTGCCCGGTGAAACGAATTATTTTATGGAAGCCGGAACCTCAGGAGATTATACAGTTTCGATCACGTTGGGACCTAACAATGTCGTGTCAGATCCTGTTTCATTGGTGGTGAACGATTCTCCCGTGGCTCAAATCCAAACACCATCATCGACAGATATTCCTGTCGGAGGAAGTGTCATGCTGAGTGCAGCGGCAGGAACGGGCGTGCAATATCAGTGGTACTTGAATGGAAATGCAATTGCCGGTGCGAATAACGCCACCTTTGATGCACCCTATAATGGAGCCTATACAGTTGAGGTTTTTAACGGTACCTGCTATGCGCTTTCAGATCCTTTACTTATGACCGGTGGTGTTACGGGGCTTGAAGAGTTGAATACTTCATTTGAAATTAGTCCAAATCCTGCACAATACTTCCTTCAATTGAGAGGAGTTCTTTTGGGTAAGGCACTTTTGTATGCAATCCGGGAATTGAACGGCAAAGAATTACATAAGGGAAGCATAAACGGCATGAATGATCAAAGCATTTCATTAGATCACATCGCAAATGGAACCTATTTGCTTGATCTGATTGGTCAGCAAGGCGAGGTGCTTTACAGAAAACGTTTTGTGATCGCGCGTTAGAAATCGTATTCGATTCGATAAAGGAAAAGGCCATGCGCAGGAACGGATGTGGCAGCTGCATTTCTGTCTTTTGCCGCCAGCACGCCCTGGATATCCTCAGGCTTGATTTTTCCGTATCCTACTTCCAATAAGGTTCCAACGGTAGATCGCACCATATTCCTTAAAAATCGGTCTGCCGTGATTTCAAAATACCAGGTATGTTCAGTTTCCTGTTCCCAACACGCTTTTGAGACGGTGCAGATATTCGTTTTTACATCGGTATGCAGCTTGGAAAGGGAAGTAAAATCCTGTGTTCCCAGGAAAAAATAAGCCGCTTCGTTCATGCGATGGAAGTCGGGTAGTGTAGGAAGATAAAGATGGCTGTCAGTTTTAAACGGATCTTTTTCCAGGGTGATGAAATACCGATACGTGCGCGAACGTGCGTCAAAACGTGCGTGTTGTTCGCAAGGGAAAATGCGAAATATAGCAATGGAAGTTGGAAGCATCCTGTTAAGTTTGAAACGCAATTGATCCAAGTCTTCGAGTAGCGCGTGTTCCTCAAGATCGGCATGAAAAAAATAGTGTGAAGCATGCACGCCTGCATCGGTTCGTCCGCAACCCACAATTTCAATCGGTGAATTCGAATAGATGCGCGACAAGGATTGTTCGATCACTTCCTGAACCGTCACGTCATTTGGTTGACGTTGCCACCCAAAAAAATGTGTTCCGTTGTAGGCTATTTCAAAAAAATACCGTTTCACGGAAAAGGTAAATGGTTGCTTACTTTGCGGTTGGTATGGAGTAATCCGTCATATCGATCTGGTAGATGTCCATACTTGCTTTTTGACCAACGATCTCAAAACTGGACATCACTGACTTATTCAATGAAGGATAATACTGGAAATGCGTATCATTGTTCACAGAATTAAACATGATCCCCAGATTAACAGGTGTACCCCAGGAATCACCTTTGTTCTCTGCAACGTAGATGTCAAAACCACCCATTCCCTCCATGCCATCGGAACTGAAGAATAGAAATCTGCCATCGCCTGTGATGAATGGCGTCGTTTCTCGTCCTACTGTGTTAATAGTCGCAGGCAGAGGAGTTGCTTCGCCCCAGGCTTTTCCATTTCTTTGAACTACATAAATATCCGTTCCGGATTTATCTCCTTTTCTGTCAGACACGAAGTACATGGTATTCATATCGTCGGTCATGGTTGCAGAACCTTCGAAGAACCCTGTATTGATCGTTTTATTGTTGATGCGTTTAGGAGTGGACCATTTATTCTTAGAGCTCAGTTCGATCGTAAAGATGTCAGATCCTTTGGTCGGCTTGCTTGTCTCAATAGCGGAGGTATTGACTGTCATCAACCCATGTAAGCCGTCTTTAGATATGAAATTGATGGCATCAAATCCGTCAGAGTTCACACGACCCAATTCATTACTAATCGAATCCCAGTCGCTGATCTCCTCATTCCATACCGAAAAATAAGTGTCTTCAAAGAATTCCTGGTCATCCGGATTCATATTACCGCCTTTTGTGTCGCTTCGACGAGAAACAAAATACATGGATTTGCCTCCTTCGGTGAGGATCGGGCAATAATCATTGTAACCTGAATTGATGGAACCCATTGAAACTTTCTTGCTTTTATTACCTGAAGCGATCTGCGCTTTAGCAAATTCACATTGTTTTACTCGAAGTTGTAATTGTAATTCTTTTATTCTTCCTTCTGACAGCATCGAAATAGCGGTATTGTAGTTGATCAGTGCAGAATCTACAAGGCCCATACGGTGGTAAGAGCGACCAAGCAATTCATAAACATCTTTATCCACTTCGTTTTTGTCAAGTCCCAAAGCTTCTTTTGCATATTTCAATGCAAGACCATAATTGTTCATTTGATAGTGACATTGGCTTACCCAGTATGCACCCCTCCAATTGTACGGATCCTTCACTGAAGATTGACGAAAGAGAACAAGTGCATCACGAACTTTACCTTCGTTGAACAACGTTTTTCCTTTTTCGATCATTGAAATAGCGGCTGTTTTGTCAACCAAGGAGGTAAGTGTATCCGGAGGAGTCGTTCCCACGGATGCAGAAAGTTTACCGGTAAATAAGATGGCTAACAAGAGTAGTGTGGTTATCGTGCCTTTCGTCATGGTATTAAATGTTTGTATACAAGCGAACTAAATTCTATGCAAAAGAAAGCAAATTTCTTCTTTGAAAAAATAGGCATAGCCACTTTTCATCAAATTACTTATCACTTTTTCTTTTCAGGTATCCCAGCTCATGCATTGCCAGTGTCGAAGCAATAATGGCAAGTATTGGAGCTGCGGAAGCTATTAGCCAAAGAAGTAGATGCCCCATGATGTTCAAAATGCTATTGGATACTTGCAACGGATCGTACCCCTTCAAACTGAAGATCACCCCAAGATCAACCGGGCCGAAGATCATGAAAGCATAACAACCACCGATGGATATAGCCAGTCCTTTGTGACTTCTCACGAAGGCTATGCTCCTTTTAAAGTCGAGTTTTCTTCGTTCATTAATGTAGTCAATAAAGCTGAATCCGTAATAGTAGGAGGATACCAGAAAGATACACCAGGTAAGCGGTGATTTGGTACTATCTTCCCAGAATAGCCATGCAATCACGTAGAGTGGAATAATGATGAGGTATTGACGAACGATATTACGCAGGGCGAGTCGCAGCGCGCGCTTGATGTCCTTCCAGAATTGTTCCAGATTGAAAGCATAGCTGTTGCCGGTCAAAATTGTTTCACAACGTTCGCTGAGGTATGCCAGTAAGGGAGAAAGCACGATGACTACAATAAATTTGGCAAAGGTCATAAGCATAATTCCAAGAGTGATGTCAATCAATAGCCCTAGTACATACCACACAATTTCGCTCATGGTTTGGGCTTCTGAAACGGGTTGTCTTGATGCGATCAGTTCACCACCCTTGTAAACCAGTATCATGATCGCAGCTGGAAGAATGATATAAAAATAAAGTCCATGCTTTAACATGAACGGTACGGCTCTCACAAAGGACATTATTCCTATGGTCAATTGTTTGAATAGCTGGGTAATTGGCTCCACGATCAAATATAGGAAAACGTCCGCTTTTCCAAAGGTTCACTCTAGGGAATTGTTATCTTTGCGCTTTCTTTTTTGAAACTAACGTGTATCGTATGCAATTTTCCAGTTTGACAGCCATAACTCCGGTTGACGGAAGATACCAGTCAAAAACAAAAGAACTTCAGCCTTATTTTTCTGAATTCGGTTTGATTCGCTACAGAGTCATTGTAGAAGTGGAATACCTCATTGCGCTAGCGTGCACGGATGTCGGTCCACTCAAAGATTTTCCGTCGGAGAAATATGATGATCTCCGTAAAGTAGCTTCCTCTTTCTCAGAAGAAGATGCGAATTGGATCAAGAATACGGAAAGAACAACCAATCATGATGTGAAAGCGGTAGAGTATTTTCTCAAGGAGAAAATGACGGAGTTGGGATTGGAAAAATACCTGGAGTTTGTCCATTTCGGATTGACCTCTCAAGACATCAAT
>CAIYQV010000277.1 GCA_903928365.1 uncultured Flavobacteriia bacterium | reverse complement strand
GGTCTGATCGGTCAATATCTGAAGCGAACTCTTGAACAAAAGAATGTTTCGGTGCGCATCTTGACGCGTAACCCTTCGAAAAAGAATGAGTATTACTGGGACCCCTTTAAAAAGGAGTTGGATAAAACGGCATGTGAGAATGTTACAGTTCTGATCAATTTGAGTGGAGCCGGCATAGCTGATGGCCGATGGACGAGCAGTCGTAAGCAAGAACTTGAAGACTCACGGGTACAAGCGAACACTTTTTTATTCTCGCAGATTTCTAACATGCCAGCACTGAAGCACTTTATCAGTGCTTCAGGAATCAATGCTTACGCTCCTAATCAGGAAATAGCGCTTACAGAAGATTCTCCATATGGGCAAGATTTTCTAAGCGGCCTCACCCGGAAATGGGAGGAAAGTGCCTTGTTGTTTTCTCCTAATGTCAAGGTTTCCATCGTTCGCACTGCTGTGGTTCTTTCTTCCAAAGGAGGTGCCTATCCCAAACTGGCTTCGCTTACAAAGTTTGGACTGGGTTCCGGACTAGGATCAGGTAAGCAACCGATTCCCTGGATCCACATCTCCGACTTGACAAACATTTATCTCTATCTGATCGAAAAGGAACTTGGAGGCACCTATAACGCAGTTGCCAAATGCACTCCGAACAAAGAATTTATGCGGCAGCTAGCGTTCACACTGAAAAAACCATTTTTTCTTCCTAATGTTCCAGGATGGGCGATGAAGCTGCTGCTTGGAGAAATGTCAACGATGCTTCTCGATGGTGTTCGCGCTTCGAATCAAAAACTCAGGGAAACTGGATTTTCTTTCGTTTATGACGAACTTCAAACGGCCTTAGAGCAACTATCCAAAGGATCAGAGTAAGTCATTTGCCAGATTCGCAAGCTCCGAACGTTCTCCTTTTTCTAGTTTCACGTGAGCAAATAAGTCCTGCCCTTTTAAGCGGTCGATCAGGTATGCCAAGCCGTTACTGTTTTCATCGAGATATGGTGTATCGATCTGGTGAACATCACCCGTAAATACGATCTTCGTATTTTCACCCGCACGTGTTATGATCGTTTTGACCTCATGAGGAGTCAAGTTTTGTGCCTCATCGATAATAAACATGATGTTTGACAAACTACGTCCGCGTATAAATGCAAGCGGTGTAATTACAATTCTTCCTGCCTGTTCCATTTCGAGGATCGCTTTGTGCTTTTTCTCATTTTCTCCGAACTGAGATTTTATAAACTTCAGGTTATCCCAAAGCGGTTCCATATACGGTCCGATCTTATCATTGGCATCCCCTGGTAAAAACCCAATATCCTTATTAGAAAGCGGTACAATCGGACGAGCCAAAATAAACTGATGGAACGATTTACTTTGTTCCAACGCTGAAGCCAATGCAAGTAGCGTCTTACCCGTACCTGCTACACCCTGAAGCGCCACCAATTTCACATTAGGATTCATCAAAGCATGCAATGCAAAAGCCTGCTCCGCATTCTTGGGCTTGATCCCATATATGTATTCCTTCTCAATACGCTCCAGTTGATCTGTCAAGTGATTGTAGCCCGCCAATGAAGAACTCTTGCCGTTTTTCAAAATATAGTAGCCGTTGGCAATCTTCTTATTACCAAGGATCCCATCTTCATCTACTTTTCCACTTGTAAAAATATGACGGATCACTTCGGAATCTACCCCTTCAATGGTATAGGCAGAGGATTGTTCGAGGTGATCATTGACTACCTTACCTGTTTCGTAATCTTCTGCAGCAATCCCGAGTGCTTTTGCTTTAATGCGCAGATTTATATCCTTGGTAACAAGAATCACTTCTCTTTTGGTCTCTGTCTCTTTGAGGAAAAGTGCTGAGTTAATGATCTTGTGGTCATTCTTCCCAACGGAATAGATGTATTCCGCATTCACCTCTTTTGGATTCGTTTCAAGAACTACCTTAAAACTTCCCATGCCTTTACCCAATGAGATCCATTCCTGTAAACTTCCACTCGAAGAGAGCTTATCAATGAATCGAATTACCTCTCTGGCTGAAAAGTTCTTCGTATCGTTCCCTATCTTGAATTTATCCAATTCTTCCAATACCGTAATCGGAATGGCTACATTGGCACTTTTAAAATTGGTGATTGCCTGATGATCGTGCAACAACACTGAAGTGTCCAATACGAAGATTTTTTGCTTTTTTGCCATGTGATTAAATTTGAATGAATGTAGGATTTATTCATTCAAAACATTTCAGAAAAAAGAGATAGTTATCTACAAAAAGGTGTTAGTCGAATCAGAAAAAGCGACTACGGCGAATAATACGGTCGACAGGAATATATACTGAACCGAACACCTCATTGGCACTTAGGGAATCAATACTGAACTGATAACTTGTTCCTTTATGAGACCAAGTTCCGTTATTCGTAAGATACTCCTCCGTCTTTGGGATATAATCACCACTGAAGAAATAATAGTAAGAGCCTTTTTTCTGCATTTTCAGGGGTGGGGAGAACAGAAAACGCAATTGATCATTTTCTTGAGTTAATATTCCCTTTGCAAACAATTTATTTAGCAGGCGACGATCATTGCCATTGGTGGAAAGCATCAACGAGAATCCGGGCACCTTCACCTCCTTTTCCTTCTGCACTTCGGTCACATTGAAGTCTTCATCCAGAACAGACTCTACATACGTCTCTTTGATCGTTTGGAAACCACCTTGTCTGAAGGAAAGATCACCTTCCCAGGCATCGAGAAACTCTTTCGTCGGAAAACTCACTCGCTTACCTAATTTCACCATCCATTGATAGAGCGGATCATCAGGAGCATCACGTAATTTAGAAATATCAAGATGAAGGTTTAACATTTTTGAAACGTAATTTCCCGATCTGAAATTTAATCCTGTTGATTTCATGGAAAAATTGAGTGGCTTCTCACTGCGGATGTAAGCTTTCAGCCTAAAGCTCGTAGAATCACTGTCATGGGCAAAAAGTGCTGTTTTCACCCCGTTCTCTTTCAACTTGTTCCAGTTCGAGAAGATCACTAGCTTTTCATCTTTAAACTGTTTTTCCGTTAGAAATGACTTCCAACTTGGTGTAAGATCACCTCGCTTTGCCTTTGTAACCCGATCGAATATCTCTTTGAAACCATCCCCTTTGTAGATGAGCATGTAATTATTGCTGTAGAAAAGGTGTCCTTTTTCCTTTTCAATGTAATAGATCCGATGATCCTCGTGAATAGAATCACTAATATCATCGAATTTTCTGAGTCGTTCAATACCTTCTATGATCTTACTGCTATCGCTGACATGCACCAAAGCTCCCCAGTTGCCATTCTCGTTAGCAAAGATGTAAACCGGATCCTGTAGGTTCAAACCATATTGCTTTCCCTGACTAAGTATGAACTCTTGTGAGAACAAATCTCTGAACGGAATCTTATGATAGTACAGCATCCCGCTCGTTTCACGGGCAACATCTAAAATATAGGCTCTGCCGATAAAATCACCATCCGGAAGGCGATCTTCCAAACGAGGAATTTCCGTTTTACGAAAAAGATAAGGTCTTAGAAACAAAAAAGCCCCTAAACCTGCCGCTAGAAAAAAGATCAGACTGAATTTCTTGAACATGTCTTTGTCCTATTTCGACATCACATAAATACTGTTCAAAAGGTCAAGCAGGTAAGTACCTGAATTCTCATAACTTCCTTCGAAATGGTAGACAAGATCGAACGTTGTTTTTTCTTTGGTTGTTTCAGAGGTCATAAGCTCCATTCTGCCGGTTTTTCCGCGCATCGCATCAATGATCTCATTTTGTCTTTCATCAAAGAAATCACGCGGGAACTTGTCAATAGTATGGGCAACATCGACCGTTCCATACATAAATCCACTCTTGCGACTCTTCTTACCTTCTTTTCTACCCAGCGATTCAGCACCGTATCCTTCCGTATGGTTTTTAGCCAAGTCTTCATCGTTGGTGAAGATGAACAATCCATTTTGATTGATCATGTACAAAGGCGCTGCTTCTAAGATTGCGTCCTCATAAACCCAGTAGTTTCCTTTATTCTGGAAACGGGATGTTAGACGTGATAAATGCTTCAAAACCTTCTCAGGAATATCGCCTCTTGCGGTTGTGAAACCAAGTGTGAAAACAGGCATGTCTTCTTCGGCTTCTACTTCTTTTTCAATGTACTCAAAAGTTTCATCGTCGTAACTGTAAACGATCTTCGTGGTTTTAATTTTTTTGATCCCGTTGAACACCCCAAACATGCTTCCTTTGTAGGTATTGAACAGTGCATCCTTATTTACAAATTCATTGAGCAACTCCAATGTAAGGACATTGGTAGAAACCTGCAGGTTACGCTCATCTGACAAAATAGGCATGATCACTTTATAAGCTTGCTCATAAGCCTGGCGCATATCTACGTTGTAGGTGAAGTAGGCTGTATTGGATTTTGGTATGTATTTCAGAACGTTTTTATCAAAATGTGCATCATTCATCTGTTCATAGATCGAACCTAGTTCAGGTCCGTAGCGCGCTTCCATTTTAAACTCTACCGCATTTTCCTGAAGCAAAAGATCTCCAAGCATCACGTTGCCCGAATACAATTCTTTTATGTCTTGATAAAGAGATGGAAACATGGTTTCAAAATACCATAGTCCCTGAGCATTCTGCAAACTGCGAGCGTTATCCAGGTAAAAAATCCCTTCTGAAGAATGAGTTAACTGTTCGGCAAACCGATTGTCATAACTGGTAAGACTGATCTTACGTATCAGCAGTTCATTACACACCCGCTCCATGAGGGCAGACTGCAATTCTACTTCAACGCTGTCGCGCAATTCATAGTAATTCTTCTGATTAATATCCTCCTCACCGGAAATAGACTCTTCGTCAATTGGGTCAGTCAGGTCTTCACTTTGACGTTGGTCCTCCCCTTCATTGAGAACATCCTCCCCTTCCTCGTATTCCTGCTCATCGTAATTGTAAATGTCGAACGGATTTGCATTACCTCTGGCATACCAAATGGAGTC
>CAIYQV010000276.1 GCA_903928365.1 uncultured Flavobacteriia bacterium | reverse complement strand
TCCCTAATCCATTTTCAGACAAGATCGAACTAACTAACACGACCGAAAATGAAAATTTCACGCTTATCAATTATTTTGGTCAAGTTATTTGGATAGGTAAAAATATTGAACAGCAGGATTTTTCTTACTTAACAAATGGTCTTTATTTCCTTAGAATTGACAATAGAACAATTAAACTAGTGAAACAATGAAAAGAAAGGCAGCACATATCAGCGCGCAAGCAATATTGCCTTGCCCCCGCACATGCGGGACAACACAGGGCTACGATCGCCAAGCCCGAAAACGTTAGCAACCATTACCAAACCCAATCTACACCCATAAATAAATTGGAATCTGGTGCGTTATGAGAAGACAAAGCATTTCCTTTACCCAGCCAAACGATGAATGGCTTAAAAGTCAAATTGACAGCAAAGAATATTCTAGTAAGAGTGAATTGGTTAATGATTTAATATGTCAGGCAAGAAATCAGCAACAGCAAATTGATCTAATTCGCCTGAAGTTAGATCGAGCTGAAAAGTCTGGATTTACAACTGATTCCAAATCTGAGATTTTAGATCAATCGAAAAAGTTACTGAATGGCTAAATACAAATTGAGTAATATCATCACCCAAAACCCCTTTGTCTCATCGCGTCTTTTGACTAACTTTGCACGCTTAATTTTCTAAAGAATGTTTGAAAATCTTACCGAAAAGTTCGAAAGAGCGTTTAAAGTACTGAAAGGTCAGGGCCAGATCACCGAGATCAACGTAGCAGAAACCTTGAAAGAGGTACGCCGTGCCTTGCTGGATGCCGATGTGAATTTCAAGACGGCTAAGGATTTTACAACCATTGTGAAGGAAAAAGCACTGGGTAGAAATGTGCTTACTGCCGTTTCTCCCGGTCAGTTGATGATCAAGATCTGTCATGAGGAACTCGTGGAACTCATGGGGGGCAACGAGTCGGAGATCAACATCAAAGGCAATCCGGGAATCATCCTGATGTCCGGACTTCAGGGTTCGGGTAAAACGACTTTTACAGGAAAATTAGGAAGTTACCTCAAAACCAAAAAAGGCAAGAAAGTATTACTTGTTGCGTGTGACGTTTATCGTCCTGCAGCGATCGATCAGTTGCATGTACTTGGAGAACAACTGGAGATAGAAGTTTATTCCAACAAAGAAGACAAAGATCCGGTGCGCATTGCACAAGCAGCGTTGCAACATGCACGCAGTAAAGGATTCAATGTGGTTATCGTCGATACGGCAGGTCGTCTGGCGGTAGATGAGCAAATGATGGACGAGATCGCTCGTGTGAAGGAAGCGATCCAACCTACAGAAACCTTGTTCGTGGTGGATTCCATGACAGGTCAGGATGCGGTGAATACGGCAAAAGCCTTCAACGAGCGCATCAATTTTGATGGTGTCGTATTGACGAAATTGGATGGAGATACCCGCGGTGGTGCGGCACTTTCGATCAAAGCGGTTGTGGACAAACCGATCAAATTCGTCGGGACAGGGGAGAAGATGGACGCTTTGGATGTCTTCTATCCGCAACGTATGGCCGACCGTATCCTCGGAATGGGGGACGTGGTGTCACTCGTGGAGCGTGCGCAGGAGCAATTCAATGAAGAAGAAGCACGTAAACTTCAGAAACGCATCCAGAAAGATCAGTTTGATTTCAACGATTTCTTGGGTCAGTTGCAACAGATCAAGAAAATGGGGAACGTGAAAGACCTCATGGGAATGATCCCCGGAATGGGCAAGGCGATGAAAGACGTCGATAT
>CAIYQV010000275.1 GCA_903928365.1 uncultured Flavobacteriia bacterium | reverse complement strand
TCCATGTTACGTGGCCTCGACAAACGAATTTCCGCAAAAACAAAGCTTCCGGTTCACATCGCAGAGGATCCGTTGAGAGCAGTAGCGCGTGGAACGAGTATCGCACTAAAAAATATCGATAGATTCCAGTTCCTTATCAGAGATTAATTCAGAAGTCCCGCAGAAATTGGCGGGACTTTTTTATTTTTGTACATGCGCAATCTGATTGCCTTTTTCAGGCGTTTCCGTGTGTTTCTTATTTTCGTCGCATTGCAGGTAATTGCACTGTCAACGTATTTCACTTTTCTTGAGTTTCCGCGTTCGCAATACCTGACGAGTGCTTCGTATGTTTCGGGAAGCGTGTTGGAAGTAAGAAATGATATCACGAAACATTTCAATCTGAGTTACAACAATGATATGCTTCAGCGCGAAAACACCTGGTTAAGACAACATCAACCAACCAGTTTTCAAAAATTACAAGGGCATACGTTCAAGATCGACGACACGCTTTTTCATCAACAATACCTCTTCATTCCAGCTACCGTGATTAATTCTACGGTCACTAAACTCAACAATTATTTTACATTGAATATTGGATATCGTCAGGGTATAAAGCGTGGGATGGGCGTGTTTTCCGAGAAAGGGATTGTTGGAATTATTCACAACACCAGTGAGCATTTTTCAGTAGTGAAATCGGTTCTGACAAAGAACATCAATATTGATGTGATGATTGAACCTATAGGCTTGTTCGGATTGTTGAAATGGGACGGGGCTGATCCGAGAAGGGGTTCGATCACTGGTATTTCAAACGATTTGAAGATTAAAAAATGGTCTAAAGTGGTAACTCGAGGTGGATCAGGTATTTTTCCTCGTGGATTAAATGTGGGGCATATTGAAAAACTTCGCCCTGTGGAAGGAAAACCACTTTGGGATGTCGTTATGCGTTACACAGAGGATTACCGTACGCTTCAACGGGTGTATGTGATCAAGAACCTGATGCAGGCCGAACAGGATACGCTCGAAGCAGCTATACCGGAAGACAAGGAAGAAGAATGAATGAGATCCTGAAACATAGTATTCGTTTTGTAGCCCTGTTTATAGTACAGGCATTTATCCTCAATCAACTTGAGATTGGCTGGGGAATACAATTAATGGTTTATCCATTGTTTATTATGCTTTTGCCATTTGATTTGGGTCTTATCTACTTAATGTTGATTGCTTTTGGCATGGGGATGCTAATTGATGCGGTTTCCAACACCTATGGTTTACATACCTCGTCATTGGTTCTTTTTGCTTATTTGAGACCGATCATTATGAAGATCTTTTCCCCTCGTGATGGATATGAAAAGATGCGTGAAGGGAATATTTTTGAAATGGGAACGCGCTGGTTTGTCTATGTTTTTGGAGGTTTGTTAGCCATACATCATTTCTGGTTCTTTCTGATGGAGATCTTCAGACTCGACGAACTCTTTTTTGTGCTACAGAAAACAATCCTGAGTCTACCTCTTTCTTACGCTTTGTGCTACCTATTGCAAGCATTGTTTATTTCAAAGCCTAAAGAGCGATGAATTTTGATTCACGCAAATATGTCCTCATTACTCTTTTTATCCTGGTAGGTATTATCTATACACTGCGAATTTTTTACATGCAAGTGATCGACGACAGCTGGCATTTGCGCGCGCAGGAAATCGCTGAAAAACGAAAAGAGATCACGCCTCCAAGAGGGGTGCTTTTTGATCGAAATGGCAAGAAGATCGTTGCGAATCGTACCTACTACAACCTCATGATGGTGGAGGACGACATGAAGAATTTCGATACGGTTGCATTTGCTGAATTGTTGGGTTGGCAAGCCTGGCAGGTGAAGAAGCGATTTCGAGACGTACGTGAAGGCGAAGGAACCTATTACAATAAGCATACAGGCAAACGAACCTCTAATTATCAGAAAATCCGCGCATATCCTTTCATCAAGGAAATGACCCTGGAGGAAATCGCGCGAATTGCCCCTCATCTCGAGAATTTCCCCGGATTTTATGAAGAAGTGACTAGTATGCGTAGTTATCCTTTTGCAAACGGTGCAAACATCGTTGGATATTTGTCAGAAGTAAACAGAGAAGAGGTAGAAGAAGATCATTTTTACAAACCAGGAAATAATATTGGTCGAGCAGGACTAGAACGCTTTTATGAGAGCGAACTGCGTGGAAGAAAAGGGATCAAGTACATTGTCACCAGTGCCTTGAATAATGCGATCGAATCCTACGCGGGAGGAAAATACGACACCAGTGCCTTACAGGGACCACCGCTCAAATTAGGTGTGGATATCATCCTTCAGGCCTATGGAGAAAAATTATTGCAGGGTAAGCGGGGCTGTATCGTTGCCATCGAACCTTCAACAGGAGAGATCCTTTCGCTTGTTTCGGCACCTTCTTATGATCCCAATTTATTGATAGGTAAAAGAAATATTTCATCAAACTATCCAAAACTAGTCCTTGATCAAAGTAAACCACTGTATCCGAGGCCTCTTGCGGCAGAATACCCTCCAGGTTCGACGTTTAAATTGCTGAACTCGCTTATTGGATTGCAAGAAGGTGTCATCACGCCGGAGTCAGGATTTCCCTGCAATAAATCGATGGTAGGATGCCACGACCATACAAGTGCAGGCAATTTGGCCGATGCCATTAAGCATTCCTGTAACCCGTATTTTTACGCGGTAACCCGCAGAATCCTTCAACAAGGAAAAAAGAAGAACATTTACGCCGATGCAGAGGTGGGTTTGGGACTTTGGGCAAAATACATGCACAGTTTCGGTTTGGGCAGCAAGTTAGAAACCGATATAACAGGACTGCGTTCAGGTTTGATCCCGGATCCAGCATATTACGATAAGTGGTACGGGCACCATCGCTGGGCGTTTTCTACCATTCGCTCTATTTCAATTGGCCAGGGAGAAGTGATGCTCACACCATTACATTTGGCGAACATTGCTGCCTTGATTGCCAATCGCGGTTGGTATATTACGCCACATTTTGTGAAATCTATAGGTAAATCAGGACCAGATTCCTTGTATCGAAAGAAGCATTTCACGATGGTTGACCGCAAACATTATGGGATTGTTATCGAAGGAATGCGACGCGTGGTGCACGTTTCAGGCGGAACAGGCAAAAGAGCGAAACTCAAGGATATTATTGTGTGCGGTAAAACAGGTACTGTTCAGAACCCACACGGGGAGGATCACTCTGTATTCATCGCTTTCGCCCCAATGTATCAACCAAAGATCGCCATTGCGGTATTCATTGAGAATGCTAAAGGTGGTGGAGGGTTGTGGGCAGCCCCTACAGCAGGTTTGATGATCGAAAAATACCTAACCAGAAAGATTACGGAGAAAGAACGCGAAAAAACGATCCTGGAAGCTAAATTCACCTATCGCGAATGAGACAGAACGAATCATTGGTTGCTAACGTTGACTGGGCACTTTTCGCTGTTTACATGCTCATGCTGATCTTTGGGGTCGCTACGGTTTATTCTACAGCATACAACGAGGATCATCCCAACTTGTTCGACTTCTCTCAGAAGTATGGAAAGCAAATGATCTGGCTTTTTGTTTCTCTTTTTCTTGGATTAATGGTCTTTTTGATCGATTCCGATATTTACAGGAAATTTTGTGTGCCCATTTATTTATTCACCCTTGTCCTCTTGGTGATTGTGCTCTTCATGCCACCGGTGAATGGTGCCAGGGCGTGGTTAGGTATTGGTACTATGGGAATCCAGCCGGCCGAATTTGCCAAGATCGGGACAGGTCTATTATTGGCGCGTTTTATAAGCGATGTGAACGTTAAACAGCAAACTTCACAAACTGTTTTGCTTGCGAATGCGATCATTCTGGTACCCATGACCCTTATTTTATTACAGCCGGATGCGGGAACGTTTGTGGTTTTTACATCCTTTTTATTCGTGATGTACCGCGAAGGAATCACCTATGATCCACTGATATTAAAACTTGTCAATGCGATTCCAGGTGTAAAGTTTAAGCAAACCTGGGTGGGAAGTCACTTTATTCCGATTCTCTTCGTAGTAGTATTCCTAAGTTTAGTGACCTTGTTAATGAGCAATGAAAAAATCTCTTTCGGCTTTTTGCCTGGAGTAATCTTCTCAGGTTTCTGGAGTGTCATGATCTCACTGACAATTTTCGCCATCTTTTTATCGCTGGTATCCAGGTTGATTGCATCGAAAAGAGAACGAAACAGAGCATCCCTCATTATTTTGATCGCATATATTTTAGCCACCCTATTAGCAGCGATAGTTAATTATGGATTTCAGGGGTTGGCGGAGCACCAGAAGGATCGTATTGAGTTGTTTCTTGGCTTGAAGGAAGATCCGGATGGGGAGGATTACAACAGAAATCGTGCAATGGCCGCTGTGGGTTCGGGAGGAATGCTTGGAAAGGGTTACAACAACGCTTCTGTTGCGAGTGTGGAAAGTAACCACGTTCCCGAAAGTGAAACGGATTTCATTTTTTGTCCTTTTGCGGAAGAATGGGGATTTGTTGGTGTGTTGCTTTTGGTTGGTTTGTACATGTTTATGCTTCTTCGCATCATTATGATCGCGGAAAGACAGCGTTCCACGTTCAATAGGGTTTATGCATATGTCGTTGCCATGATCCTGTTTTATCACTTCGCTATCAATATCGGAATGAATATCGGTTTCGCTCCTGTGATTGGGATTCCACTCCCATTTTTCAGCTACGGTGGGTCCTCCATGATGTCGTTTTCAATGATGATGTTCATACTCCTGAAACTGGATAGTCAACGAAGGGATATACTTAACTAGTATCGTGATTTAACGCAATAAAAGAATTCTTACTTTTACATAAATTTAGTTCAATAATGGCTGGAATAAACGGAGTGAATCCAATGCTGACGGAAGAACAAAACAAGAAAATGACATACATTTTCTGGGGATTGGCGATGCTTCCATTCCTGATCGTTTTCAGTTTACTTATGTTCCAATCGGAGGACAATCTTCCACCGGTGGAAATGCTGGATAATCCGCCTGAATTACTGGCATCCGTAGTATATGCCTCAGATGGTGAAACGGAATTAGGGCGATATTGGAAGGTGAACCGTACCAGTGTTGAATACAAAGAGATCTCTCCTTTTGTTACAGATGCATTGATTTCCACTGAAGACGAACGATTCAATGTCCATTCAGGTGTAGATTTCAGAGCGTTGGGTCGTGCAGTCGTTAATTTAGGAGGTGCGGGAGGTGCTTCAACGATCACTCAGCAGCTGGCTAAATTGCTTTTCACATTGCAGCAGCGTGAGCGTGAAGAACTGGCACGTGCCATGGGTGAATCCATCGAAGGTGGTGGTGGCGGAAAGATAGGTCGGATCTTCAGAAGGATCAATGAAAAGGCGCGAGAGAACATCATCGCCACTCGTCTGGAGCAACGTTTTTCCAAGGAAGAGATCATCACCATGTACCTCAACCAGTTCGATTTTCTTTACAATGCGGTAGGTATTGAAAACGCGGCTAAAGTGTATTTTAATAAAAAACCTGCAGATCTTTCAAAAGACGAGGCGGCGATGCTTGTAGGAATGTGTAAGAATCCGGCATTGTTCAATCCGTATACGTACAAGATCAAGAATTACCGCACAAAACTGGCTAACGAAAAAGGAGTAAAACCGGAGGAAATCACCAAAGAAGAGATAGCGGCTAAACGCGCATCCGATTCACTCAGGGCTGTAGAGCGTCGTAATCAGGTTTTGTTCCAGTGGTTGAAGAACAGTAATTCTGAAAATGAAGCATTACGTAACAAACTTACACAGGAGGAATACGATCAGTTGAAGCAAAAACCCTTGATTGTGAATTACCAGGAGGTCGACCATAAACAAGGAATGGCGCCTTATTTCCGTGAAGCTGTACGTAAGGAATTGTCGAATATTTTATTGGAAAAATCATCCGATGGAAATTGGAAATACCATCGTCAGGATGGAACCCCATATGACATCTATCGTGATGGTTTGAAGATCTACACGACCGTTGATGCCAATCTTCAGGAACATGCGGAAGATGCTGTTGAACGTCATTTGAAGGAAAATCTCCAGTCTGTTTTTGATGACAATAACCGTCATGTGCGAAATTTTCCTTTCTCCAACGATCTTTCGGATGATGAGTCTGAATCCATCATGCGAACAGCACGACTTAATTCTCCAAGATATGCTGCTTTGAGTAGCTCAGGGATGTCGGAGGCTGACATCGTAGAGAACTTCAAAACACCGACGGCGATGCGTGTATTCTCCTGGAAGGGAGAAAAAGACACGATGATGTCCCCGAATGATTCGATCCGGTACTATAAATCCTATTTGCATGCAGGATTGATTTCCATTGAACCGCAGACAGGGTTTGTTAAAGCATGGGTGGGAGGAGCTAATTTCCGTCACTTCGCTTTTGATCATGTGCGCCAGGGTAAACGTCAGGTCGGCTCCACCATTAAACCGTTTGTTTATGCAACAGCGATGGCAATGGGAGTGGTAAAACCGTGTACGGAATTCGCTAACACAGCTTATTGCGTGGATCTGCAGGATGCAGATGGAAATGTGGATGGTCGTTGGTGTCCGAAAAACGCCGGAGGTTCTGATGCAGGTGTGGTTTCAACATCAACAGGTCTTGCGCAGTCCATGAACAACATCACCGTAGCCGTCATGGCACGTATGGGTGGATACGCCGGACCAAAAACGATCTCGAAGTTGTTGGCAATGATGGATATTCATCTTACGCCTGAACAGGAGGTTCCTTCCTTGTGTCTAGGAATCATGGATCTTTCACTATATGAATTGGTGGGCGCTCAGTGTATTTTTGCCAACAACGGCATCTACAATCGTCCAACTACTATTCTTCGTGTAGAAGACAGAAACGGTAACGTGATCTACAATGCCAAACCGTATGCGAAAGAAGTGCTGAATGAAAATGTTGCGTATGAAACACTTCAGATGATGAAGAAGGTGGTGACGCAAGGAACAGCAGGAAGCTTAAGAGGAGGACAATCCTGGGGGAACGTACTTGCACCTACAGCGGGTAAAACAGGTACTACTCAAAGTAACTCGGATGGTTGGTTTGTAGGACTCACTCCGGAATTGGTAACGGGCGTTTGGGTTGGTGCAGAAGACAGAGGAGTACGATTCCGTTCCATGACTTGGGGACAAGGAGCTCGCATGGCCTTACCGATCTATGGTTACTACATGCAACAAGTTTATAAGGACCCTGTGGTCGCATTGTCAACAACGGATTTTAGCAGACCAGAATCGTATGATGCATCCCAGTTTGCTTGCTCTGGAGGAGATTACATAGCAGTACCGGAAGAAGAAGAAAATCCATTTGGAATAGAAGAATGAATAAAGTTGTAAAAAATGTAGAGGAGGCCCTGAAGGGTATCGAAAGTGGAATGACACTGATGCTCGGTGGATTTGGATTGTGTGGGATTCCTGAAAATTCGATTGCTCAGTTGGTCAAAATGGGAGTCCGTGACCTGACGTGTATTTCCAATAATGCCGGAGTGGATGATTTTGGTTTGGGCCTGTTGTTACAACAACACCAGATCAAAAAGATGATTAGCTCCTACGTAGGAGAAAATGCGGAATTTGAGCGTCAAATGTTATCAGGAGAACTGATCGTAGATCTTATTCCACAAGGAAGTTTGGCTGAGCGCTGTCGAGCTGGTGGTGCCGGTATTCCAGCATTTTTTACTCCAGCAGGACATGGAACGGAGATTGCTGAAGGGAAGGAAGTGCGCGTTTTCAATGGAAAACCACATATTCTTGAATCGGCACTCACGGCCGACTATGCGATTGTCAAAGCATGGAAAGGGGATACCGAAGGAAACCTCGTATACAAAGCAACAGCCATGAATTTTAATCCGATGATGGCAATGGCAGGAAAGATCACAATCGCTGAAGTTGAAGAGCTGGTGCCTGCTGGTGAATTGGATCCAAATCATATTCACACTCCTGGTATTTTCGTGCAACGCATTTTCCATGGAGATCGTTTTGAAAAACGTATTGAACAGCGCACCGTTCGTCCGAGAGGTTGATACCCTTAATTAGTTCATGTCAGCGGAAGCTTCGTCAACCAGGCACGTACATTTTCATAATTTAGATGTACTTCGATTTGTTGCGGCTTTCTTCATTGTTATAGTTCATGGGTATTCCGCTGTTTTAGGTTGGGAGGGCATACCGGGACCTTTTCGACGTGACATGAAACAGGTGCTTGCAACGGATGAAAACTTAAATCAATGGGGGATTTTTTTTAAGAGGTTCATTCAAAATTTGGACCTTGGAGTGGAGTTCTTCTTTCTTATCTCAGGTTTTCTCATCACCTACTTGATGTTATCCGAAATTAAAATTGCCGGGAAGCTGAATATCCCCAAGTTTTATATGCGGAGATTTCTAAGGATCTGGCCATTGTATTTTCTTATCATTGGCCTCACACCTTTTCTTGCCAGATGGACCAATTCTGCGGAACCCCACTATTGGTGGAATGTATTTTTTGCGAACAATTACATTACGATTATTCAAAAAACCTACGAGCCGGGATTAGCGCATTATTGGTCAATTTGTGTTGAAGAACATTTCTATCTCGTCTGGCCCTTACTCATCTATGTCACACCCATTAAAAGATTGCCGCTGCTTTTTTCTGCCGTTATAGTTATCTCCATTTTAAGCCGCTGGTATTATTGTAGTACGAGTTTAGAGTGGTATAATCATGCAAAATTGAACACACTATGCAGAATGGACACCCTAGCCATTGGTGGATGGTTGGCCTGGATAGCTGTGTACCGCCCATTTAATATAAGTGTTTCCAGGTGGGTTCAGGGGTTGGTTTACCTGGTACTTTTTCTTCTTTTATGTTTTGATGATGTGCATTTAACAGACGGATTGGCAGCGGTCTTATTTAAGCGTTTGCTTTATACTGCCTTATTAGCTTTTATACTGATAAACTATCTGTATAATCCAAAAACGTGGTTCAATTTTAAAAAGAAAAATTTCCTGCATTATCTCGGAAAAATCTCTTTTGGAATTTATATGTTCCATAATATTCTTTTTAATGCACTTTTCGACAAATTGATCTGGAGATACCATCTGCAAGGTTTCTGGATATTCTGGGTGATTTATTTGGTTATCGTCTTGGTGCTTTCGGTAATTAGTTACGAGCTTTTTGAGAAATCTTTTTTAAAATTGAAAGATCGATTTGCAGTGGTTTCAACCAGCAGATAAGTGCAGTGAGGAATGCGTGCGGATGAGATAATTCAGGAAAATATAACGTAACTTTGGTAATTCAAAATACACGCACATGTTAGACAAGAATGGAATCGCAAAACGCATCGCTCAAGAGCTAGAAAACGGTTGGTATGTGAATCTGGGGATTGGAATTCCCACACTCGTTGCCAATTATATTCCTGAAGGTATCGATGTGGAATTTCAGTCTGAAAATGGTGTGTTGGGAATGGGGCCGTTTCCATTTGAAGGCGATGAGGATGCAGATTTGATCAATGCAGGGAAACAAACGATAACAGTGCGTAAGGGTGCTGTTTTTTTTGATTCAGCCACCTCGTTTGCCATGATTCGTGGACAGCATGTGCAGTTGACGGTACTTGGAGCCATGGAAGTGTCTCAAAACGGCGATATCGCCAACTGGAAGATTCCGGGTAAAATGGTGAAAGGAATGGGAGGAGCTATGGACTTGGTTGCTTCAGCTGAAAACATCATTGTGGCAATGATGCATACGAATAAAGCTGGAGAATCAAAGATCCTGAAAGAATGTACACTTCCATTGACAGGTGTTGGTTGCGTGAAAAAGGTGGTAACTGAACTGGCTGTTCTGGAGATCAAGGATAACAAATTCCATTTGATCGAGAGAGCCCCTGGCGTTTCGGTAGAAGAAATCATTGCGAAAACCGAGGGTGACCTCGTAGTTCCGGATCATGTACCGGAAATGACTATCTGAAAATGACAATTGAACAAAGGTCAGCCTGGCTGGTTCGTAGCCTGGGACTTTTGCTTGCATCCTGTTGGTTGCTTTATATAGGAGTAACCAATGAGATCCCGGCAGATCCCGGAGACGGCGTAATGCACTTTTTCTTTTCTCAAGCCTCGTGGCAAGATCCTAACTTGTTTTTACATCATTGGGGAAAACCTTTTTTTATCTTGCTTTCATCCGGATTTGCTCAGTTTGGCTTTACGGGTATGATCGTGTTCAACGTGCTTGTTTTTATGGGCACCGTATGGCTTGGATATAAGGTACTGGACCATTTTGGATGCCATCGCTGGATTCAAGGCCTACTACCCGGGATACTCGTTTTAGCAAATGACTACACCACTACGATCGTTGGAGGGCTTACTGAGCCGCTTTTCAACTTTTCATTGGTATTGGCACTTTTCCTTTTCATTCGTGAGAAATACCTTTGGTTCGCACTACTGGTCTCTTTTATGCCCTTTATGCGAAGCGAAGGACAGCTACCGGTACTGATAGCGATCACATTACTGACTATGAAAAAGTCGTACAAGAGCATTCCGCTGCTTGCGACAGGTTTTTTGGTTTATGCCATTGCCGGAGTTTGTGCCTCGCGCAATTTCTGGTGGTTCTTTACAGAAAGTCCATATCAAATGGGTAATGATATTTACGGCAAAGGAAACTGGGACCATTACCTCACCTCATACAAATTCTATCTGGGTAACCCAGGGCTTTATACCGTTATACTCGGAACGATTTCCTGTGTGATACTGATTTTCAAAAAGCAGTGGAGTACAATCAAACCTTTGGAAGGGATGTTGGCTTATGGGGTGTTTTTCGGAGTTCTTGTGGCACATTCTTATTTTTGGGCTACTGGCCAGAATGGTTCGCTGGGTCTTACACGAATTGCGACACAGGGTATGCCGGTGTTCGTGATATTCCAACTGTATTATGTCGATCGATTAGCTGGATTGAAGAATTCGTTCAAAAAGTTTTTCGCTCTGGGAACAATTGCCTTATTCATCTCGATGTTTACTTCAAAACATTTTCCGATCAAGGCGGGCAACATGGAACGTGAAGTGCTTCAGGCCGCTACATTCCTCAAGGAGAAAACCCCGGCAAAATATAAAGTGCATTACCATAACCCTTTATTGGTCTTTGCCTATGGAGAAAATCCGTTTATCAAGGGAAATCGATTGATCCACAGTTATTTTCATAATCTAAGTCAGCGAATAGACTCAGAGATCCTCCCAGGTGAATTTGTAGTTTGGGATAGTCATTTTTGTCCGCGAGAAGCGGGTTTACCCTTGGATACACTGAAGAAATACGATGAATTTGTCAAAATAAAAGAATTTATTTCCACTGAGTCTAATGGAAATCCTGAAGGAATAATCCTTTATCAATACATTCCTTTTTCCAAACATCAGGATTCCAAATCCCAAACAATCGAATTGGAACCTCGGATTCTATCACTGAAAGATCGGGCTGAATTTAAGCCGATTCTTGAACACACCCCGCCACAAGGAAGGACTTTTGATGTTTCCGTTCAACTGACCGCAGATACTCCCGACCTGATGCTTGTCTACGACTATGATAATAGTGCCATCTATCAAGCGAATGAGCTCAAGAAAGGTGAAAGTCAGGACTTCAATGTGCACTGGCCAGCATTCGGAGCAACTCATCTATACATTTGGAATCCAAAAAGGAAGAAGGCTGTAGTTCGGATTGAGAAGGTTAAAATGGAGGAACAGGTTTTTCATCCGGTGATGCAATGATCAACGGTAGAAATTCATCTCATCGATGTATTTGTGAACCGGTTCGGTGAGCAGATAGCGTACATCTTTCCCGTCTTTAATGGCCTGACGAATAAAACTTGCAGATACTTTCATTACCGGTGCCTCTTGACATATGACCACATTCGGGTGATCAGAAAATCCATTTTTTAAGGTAGCTGGATCGATGGTGGAGAGTTCGTCTTCCTCCTGAAGCGTCAAAATTCTTGGATAAACGTAGATCTTATGGTTCTTTAAAAGTGCCTCATGATTGTACCACTTGTGAAGGGTTCGCAGATTGTCCTCCCCCATGATCAGGGAAAAATCGTGTTCAGGGTGCTTTTCCTTCAAATAGGCAAGTGTGGTAACGGTATAACTTGGTTTTGGTAAATTGAATTCAATATCACTTGCCCGAAGCTTAAGGTTATCATCAATAGCTATCCGAACCAAAGCTAATCTGTGGTAATCAGCTAACAGGGACGATTTTTCTTTCAATGGATTTTGTGGAGACACCACGAGCCAAACCTGATCCAGATCCGTGAAATCAGCCATATAGTTGGCAATCACCAGATGTCCAACGTGAATGGGATTATAGGTACCGAAATAAAGACCGATTTTCATGAATGAATAAATTCCTGAACAAGTTCTTTTGCTGAATCTATGGCATTCTCGAGGTGATCATTCACAAGGATATGATCGAATTTGGAAGCATAGCTTAATTCCTCTCTCGCTTTTGACATGCGTTGCGCGATCTTTTCCTCTGTTTCGGTACTTCTGAAACGCAAACGTTGTTCGAGCTCTTCATAACTAGGCGGTTGAACGAAAATAGCCAGTGCCTGATCTCCAAAGATCTTTTTCAGATTCAATCCGCCAATTACATCTACATCAAAGATCACTGTATGACCATTTTTCCATATCCGTTCGATCTCTGAACGCAGTGTTCCGTAAAAATTGTTGGTGTACACTTCTTCCCATTCCACAAAGGCATTTTCCTCAATCTTTTGACGGAATCCTTCTATTCCGAGGAAGTGATAGTCTGTGCCATTTACCTCATTCGGACGAGGATCACGACTGCAGGCAGAAACCGAAAACTCAAGGCCAATATTTGCATCCAGCAAGGCGTGCACGATCGTCGTTTTCCCGGCACCTGAAGGAGCTGAAAAGATCACACATTTACCAGATTTCGCTGCAGACATGATCGAGTTAGAGTGTATTTAAAATTTGTTCCTTAATCTTTTCAAGGGCGTCTTTCATTCCTACAACAAGCTTCTGCATCTCTACATGATTGCTTTTGCTTCCGAGCGTATTGATCTCACGTCCGATCTCCTGCGAAATGAACCCTAATTTTTTACCGGAATTTATCGTTGTTAGCGTCTGCATAAAATAGTCAAGATGATTGGAAAGCCTCATTTTCTCTTCTGAAACATCCATCTTTTCGATGTAAAAGATCATTTCCTGCTCAAGACGATTCTGGTCGGGTTGCATCTGCAATTCTTCCAATCCTTTTCGGATACGATCTTTGACAGTTTCAATGCGTTCTTGTTCGTATTGAGGAATATCCGCAAGAAATGAGCGTATATCTCCGATGCGAGCGGTGAATTCGTTTTCCAGCGCCTTGCCTTCCTGACGACGGAAAGTGTTCAAGGCTTCGCATGCCTGTTTGGTCAGATCAAGGATCCATACCCTTTCTTCATCTGTCAACTCCTCACGTTCGTTGATGTAGATGTCGGGCATGCGCAAAACCAACGACAAGTAATCTTCTGTTTTTCCTCCGATCAGTGCATTTACTTCACGCAGATCTTTGAAATAGGCTTGAGCAAGGTCTTTATTGATCGAAACGCTTTTGGTTTCGCCAGTGCTGTCAATCTGAATGATCATATCAACCTTTCCGCGATCAAGCATTTCCGCGATGAGGTTACGCAACTGTGGCTCAAGTTCTTTGTAGGTCGATGCCAGACGCATGTTCAGGTCAAGTGACTTACTGTTCAATGAACGTAATTCAACGGTTACTTTTTTCCCTTCAAACGTCCCGGTTGCTTTTCCGTATCCGGTCATTGACATCAACATAGCCTCGATTTTTTGCCAAAAGTAGGAAAAAATGCCGATTAGCGAGGGGCAAAGGAACCGCCTCATACTTGGGCCATGTCATGAAATGCGCTACCTTTGACTCATGATCTTATACAACGTAACGGTGAGCATCGATCCCGAGATCGGAGAGGATTGGCTCCAATGGATGCGGGCACACCATATTCCTGATGTGATGGCAACAGGATGCTTTCTTGAAAGCAGAATTTCCCGCATTCATGGTGAAGAAGAGGGAGGTATGACCTATTCGATCATGTATCTCTGTCCTGATCAGCAGAAGATGGATGAGTATCGCGATATCCATGCGCCTGCTTTGCAAAAGGATCATACGGAACGTTATGCGGGTCGTTTTGCGGCTTTTCGTACGTTTCTATCAGTAATCGAGGAATTTAAACCATGACGGTCCGGGCTAAAAAACACCTAGGTCAGCATTTTCTGACAGACAAGAATATTTGCAGAAAGATAGCGACTCAATACGGAGCGCATCAGGAATGCAAAAGGGTGCTTGAAATAGGTCCGGGGATGGGTGCCCTAACGGAATTTCTCCTTGAAAACGGAGGCCAGGAAGTCTCGGTTATGGATGTGGACACAGAATCTATAGCCTATTTAAAAACACATTTTCCAGCATTGGAAGGTCGCATTTTTGAAGCAGATTTTCTGCGTGTCAAGCTGGAGAATTTCATGGGAGAGGAACCATTTGCAGTAGTAGGGAATTTCCCATACAATATTTCGTCTCAGATCTTATTCAAATGTCTCGACTATCGGGATCAGATTCCCGAAATAATGGGAATGTTCCAGAAAGAGGTGGCAGAACGAGTAGCTGAAAAGCCCGGTTCCAAAACGTACGGTATCTTAAGCGTCCTGCTTCAAGCGTTCTATGAGATCAGCTATTGTTTTACGGTGGATGAACATGTTTTTAATCCTCCGCCAAAAGTAAAATCAGGGGTCATTCGATGCGTGAGAAATGAACGAAAGCACTTGCCTTGCAATGAAAAACTCTTTATTCAAGTCGTGAAGATGTCCTTTAATCAAAGAAGAAAAACGATCCGTAATTCACTGAAAGTGTTACTCAAAGGAGGAACACTGGAGCACCCGTTGATGTCAGAACGTCCTGAAAAACTTTCAGTTGAACAGTTTATCGAATTGACATTTGCTGTGGAGAAAGTATTGGAACAAGCGACGCCGAGTACATAAAATTGAGCATATAAATTTCTCGAAAAGACAAAAATGTGCGTCATAAAACGTGTTTTCCACAAAAAAATCACTTTCTTTGTTCAGTAAAAATTGAATTGATATGAGCTCTTCCGACTTTTTTTATGCGATTGGCGACTTTTTAACCTGGACTTTCGGACTTTTGGAATGGATAGGTAATAAGTTCAATTATTTGTTGTTAGGACTTGGATTTGTTGGTTTATTCTATTGGTTGAATATTCAGCGTAAATTGAGTGATAAGGCTGCTAACGATCCGAATCAACTTAAGTAAGAAAGAGTTTGTTTAGATATTTAGGGTGTCATTCGGCACCCTTTTTTGTTTAACAGCATGCAAACGACCGTCATCATCACAGCAGGAGGCATTGGAAAACGCATGGGAGGGGATCTTCCAAAGCAGTTTTTGTTGTTGAGCGGTAAACCAGTATTG
>CAIYQV010000274.1 GCA_903928365.1 uncultured Flavobacteriia bacterium | reverse complement strand
GAGGTCATTTTCCTATCAGCTCAGAGGCAAATGTGCGTGCCAATGTGTCTGCCTGAACAAAGTCTTCGTATTTCGGATGTGCAACGGATGCGACTCCATGTAAAGTTTGTTCGTTGATACTGCCTATTTCAAGAAAACCAATTCGATCGTTCAAGAAAGCTTCTACCGTAACCTCATTAGCTGCATTTAAGATACAAGCCGCCGTTCCTTCCATGGCCATTGCTTTGTAAGCGAGATCCAGATTTTTAAAAACTTCTCTATCAGGTTTTTCGAAGGTGAGTTGCGGGTAATCGACGAAGTTGAAGCGCGGAAAATCTGTTTTAAAGCGATCCGGATAGGTAAGTGCAAACTGAATGGGCAACTTCATATCTGGTAAACCCATTTGGGCTTTCATGCTGCCATCTTCAAACTGGATTAAGGAATGCACGATCGATTGCGGATGAACGATCACATCGATTTGCTCAGGTTTCAAGTTAAACAACCATTTCGCTTCGATCACTTCTAATCCTTTATTCATTAAGGAAGCGGAATCGATGGTGATCTTCGCGCCCATGGTCCAATTCGGATGTTTAAGTGCTTGTTCTTTTTTAACAGAAGAAAGTTCTTCCAATTTCCAGCCTCGGAAAGGTCCGCCGGAAGCTGTCAGGTAAATTTTTTCGATCTTATTGTGAAACTCTCCAACAAGGCACTGAAAAATAGCCGAATGTTCAGAGTCTACCGGGTAAATGTTGACTCCATTTTCTCTCGCAAGACGCGTGACAAGTTCGCCGGCAACCACCAGCGTTTCTTTATTGGCAAGTGCAATCGTTTTCTTGGCTTCAATGGCACGGATGGTAGGTTTTAGCCCTGCATAACCGACCAGTGCAGTGAGGACTGTGTCCACTTCACTCGATTCAACGACCTGACAAAGAGCTTCTTCTCCACAATACACATGGATGTCTTCATTCCAAAGGGTGTCCTTCACTCGCTGGTACTGCGTTTCATCGGAGATCACTACCGTATTGGGTTTGTATTTTAACGCTTGTTCGATTAACAGATCCGCGTTCTTGCCTGCGGTAATCACTTGAAGATCGAAATGATCCGGATAGGCCTCGATCACTTCCAATGCTTGTGTTCCTATTGATCCCGTTGACCCGAGAATGGCGATACCTTTTTTCTGCGACATGATTCAAAAATACACATTTTGACCCCGTTGGAAATGGCTATCTTTGACAAATGAAGTATCGGATGCTTACGGATGAGGAATTGACTCATTTTTCAGAGGACTTGAAGCACTTCCTGATCGTGAATGGTGTTCATTCCGAAGATTGGGAAAAAATGAATCTGGAAGCACCGGATAAAGCCCTTGAGTTAATCGGATTATTTAGTGATACCGTCCTGCAGCGCGTTTATGAAAACATAAAATACCTGGAATTCAGAAGTCCGGATTCATGCATGTTGTTCTACCTCGGTCAAGAGGTGATACATCTGATCTCTATTCAGGCGAAAACGGGAACATCGGTCGATCTGTCTTCACCTGAAGGAATCCATGTGTCTTTGGTTCAACAGCCGGAATCGCTTTCCTTCTTCAAAACAACGAAGACGTACCATGTATCCAGAGAAGACGAAGTGCATCGTTTCCTTGAACAGGGCTGTGTGCCATCTTCACAAGAATTTTGGGATTCCATGCAGCTTGCATTGCGTGACTGAACTTAAAGGGCTATTACTTGTTCCATATAGATTGTATACTTTTAAACTAAAATTGAAACCATGAAAAAACGAATGCTTTTATCTTGCTTTATGACTGTAGCTCTGGGTGCTATGGCGCAATTACAACGTCCTATGGCTAGTCCACAGGCAAAAGTGGAGCAGAAAGTAGGATTAACAGACCTAAAAGTGGAATATTATCGTCCATCGAAAAATAACCGAGTTGTTTATGGAGAGGTAGTACCTTTTGATGAGGTATGGAGAACGGGGGCGAATGAGAACACGAAATTCACTTCCTCTGATGCTGTGGTTTTTGGAAAAGACACATTGAAAGCAGGTACGTATGCTGTTTTCACCAAACCATCTAAAGACGCTTGGGAGATCATCTTTTATTCCGATTATTCCAACTGGGGAACCCCAGATACATGGGACGAAAAGAAAGTTGTTTTACGCATGAAAGCACCTGTCGTGACTTTGAATGACGTGGTAGAAACATTCACAATCGGATTTGATAAGTTGACGACAAAATCCGCCGACCTCACTCTGTCCTGGGATAAAACAAGAATCATATTGTCATTCTCTGTTCCGACAGCAGTGAAGATGCAGGCGAATATCGATAAAGTAATGAACGGACCCTCTTCGGGAGATTACCATGCTGCTGCCGAGTTCTATTTTAAGGAGAAAAAAGATCTTAAGAAAGCATTGGAATGGGAAACCAAAGCGGTAGAATTACGTCCGGAAGCTTATTGGTATTTAAGTATGAAGGCACAAATTCAGGCTGAATTAGGTGACTTTAAAGGTGCTATTGAATCGGCGAAACAATCTATGACTGTAGCAGAAAAAGCAGGTGACAAAGATGCTGTAGAGGCTAGTAAAAAGTCCATCGAGGCGTGGGGGAAAAAGAAGTAGTTCCAATGAATCTGAAATCGGCACTCGAGGATCGTTTTGGTGCTCATAGAGTGGCCGAAGTCAGTTCTAACCAAGGAGAATTTCCATTACTGTTTATTGATCTGGAGCTAAAAAGTCCGGTTACCGTGTTAATGACCCATGGATTAAGCAATTTTACCATGCCGGTGCATGAAAAACATCTGGCTAAAGCCCACGTTGAACTGTATTTCTGTCTGCCCAGCTACTGGAATTTTGAGGACCTGAATGATCCGAATGCCAATTGGATCTATGCGTGGGTCAGACGCCTTGCGAATTTTGTAATTGAAAAGAATACCTGGTTTGGTCATGGGCACACCATGCCTTGCGGTGCCGATATGAAACCGCTTTCGGCGAAGATGAATCAGAATCATTTTTTTCTGTCTGAGCCCATGTTGCTCGAGCGCGAACTTGCACCTTTGAATGTGGGAGAGAAAACAATCCACTTTCTCTCGATCATACCAATCTTTCCAGATGAAATGGATTTCAAGCAGGGAAAAGGAACGTTTAAATTCCAACAAAAACTTATTCAGCATGGTGTTACTGAAAAACTGGATGATTACAGGGGAACAGTGTTGCGCAGCAAGTGGAGGTTATTGAAACGTTAGGTATTAAGCAGTTTAAAAAAGACGATATAGTAGTGTAACTTTTCCATGCGTTAGATTGTTTTAGAAGGCATGAGAACAGTTATCTATATTTGCTTTCTATTCCTGGCAGAAGGTTCTATTGCTCAACAGGATCCGTTGTTTACACAATTCTGGAACACACAACAACGTTTTAACCCGGCTTTTACAGGACTAAATAATGAACACGAGGCGCATGCTTTAGTTCGCTGGCAATGGGTTGAAATCAATGGCGCGCCCAATACCCAACTGTTTACGTATGGAACCAAACTAAATAAATTTGGTAGCGGGGTAGGTTTTGTCTATGAGCACGATCACATTGGTTTTACAACAAATGATCAGGTGAAATTGAATTATGCCTATCATATGACCCTTAACGAAAATCAGTCACTTTCTTTCGGAGCAGCTGCAGGAATCAATAGTGTCAAACAATCTGGCATTATGACCTTTTCTGATCAATCTTCGGTGAGTATAGACAGAAAAGGAATGGGCATCACTACTGATTTGGGAGTTTTTTACACGCTTAAAAAATTGGATGCTGGTTTTAGTATGACGCGGCTCGTGGAAACGTATAATACGACTGCTTTCACAGGAACTCCCCATTATTATTTCTACACAGGATATCTTTTCGGAAAAAAGGAAGGTTTTCAGGTTAAACCGCAGTTGTTTTGCCGCGTCAACAATGGTTTTACGGCGTTGGATATAAACACATTGTTTTTGTACAAATCCTCTTATATGATGGGCTTAACGTATCGAAACCGTGATGCTTTTGGATTTTCGGCGGGCTATACTTTTAAAAACATTTTGAATCTATCGTACACTTACGAACTAACCGTTTCCAAACTGAATAATAACGTTTCAGGTGGGTCGCACGAAGTGCATATAGGGTTAATTTTGAATGACTTAAAGAACTAATACCAAGGAGTTACTCGCCTTTATTTTCTATAAAAACCTAAGTATAAATTATCGAAGAAAAAGGTATTGAAAACACTCCCTTCGGATTCATCCTCTTCATTCTTTACGAAACAAGGAAATTCACAGTACAATTCTACGCGCACTTTGTGAGCAGTATTAGGGACTACTTTTGAGCTTTTGAAAGGTTGAAACTCATGCAATGCACTATGTCCTTTTTCAGCCTCATCAACACCCTCCTCTTCGATATACTTGAAATCAGCAGGGGTTTTACGAATGATTGATGAATCGATTACTTCATTTGCCTCGTTAAAAAAAAGCAGTTTAATAGCTGTGAAGGTACAGTTCTCTGTTTTTAACCAACCATTGCGTCTGTTGTGAAAAGAACGGAAGTGTAACCGTCACGAAAACAAGCGAAATCCATTTCATGGTGTTATGATTGAAGCACTTAAATATAGTTGATTTTGCAGAATTTCAAAAAATGAAAGTTCAATTCACAATTCTGCAATCAAGCACCATATTTTTGGATGAGCACAATTTGTCCGGCGTGGTATGCGGTATGTGATATGATTCTTCCAAATGCTTC
>CAIYQV010000273.1 GCA_903928365.1 uncultured Flavobacteriia bacterium | reverse complement strand
CTGAACAAGTACTATAGAATTAGCCAAACGATCTTTCACATCTCCGGTTTTTGCCGCCCAGCGAATACGCTGAGCTAAGAATTCCTTTAACGTGCCCTGAAGACCTGTTCTCACAGAAAGCTCTGAGGAGGAATACAAAGCAACCGTAGCTTGCGCATTTCTGAAATCTCTTAAAAGATAGGTGTCATCTCCGCTCGGAATATGCTTATGCAGATCAAACTTGTCGTATTTTTCAAACGCACTTTTCTCGAAGAGCAAGTTTGCACCACTTGCGATGAAAGGCCTGTTCCAACCGGATGCACAAACATTCAAACCATTCACTAACAAATGATCGATCTCAGCCAATCTACCAAAAAAGTGATTAGATCGCATATAAACAGGAAGTACATTCAATTCTTGCCAGATCAGTTTTTCAAGTTCTCCAAAATACTGTTGTGAAAATTGAATGTCGGCATCGAAGGTCAACACAAAACGGGTAGTCACCCTTCTTAATGCAAAACGGATCGCCTCCTTTTTACCGAAAAGCCCCTCGGGAAGATCGTTCACTTCATATCTCTTATCTTTCAGCTGATTTCGCAGGAAATGAGCTCCTTCATCTTCCGAATGATCATTCACAAAGAATACCTGATATGGAAGTTTTTCAGATCGTGCAAAGCAAGCGAGCAATGTCTGCAGATTGTCACGTTCATTGCGAAAAGGAATGATCACCGTCAGTTCTTTCAGGTCTGAAGCTTGTTCTTTCAAAGCCCTTTTTTCTTTTCCAAACTGAAGAATTAATCCGGGTAAAATGATCACAATGCCCACAGCAAGATAGATCAACAAGTAACTAAATACCAGCGTTGTCCACATATGATTTTCTTCTGAGCAGCACAAGGGCAATGATTAATGGAATGAATAAATTGATCATCCAAACCGAAAATGATGCAGCAAAAATTTCCATGTTCTGCATTCCAATACCGGCAAAGGACAATACAAAAACTGCAATTGAATCCCGAATAACGACCTTCCCCATAAACACAGATGGAACGAGTGTTACAAACAAATACACCTGCCAGATCCAGAAAAAGAGTTCTAAAGAAACCCTACCACCAAATGCATGAAGTACCAGCGCAAATTGAAATGTAAAAACAAAATGACGCAGAATACTCCATATTAAGAACGGCACTTTCAACTTGGAGCGTGATTCTTTGAATTGCATTGAGGGGATAAATTTCCCAAAGAACTTCCACGGTTTACCCGCGAAAAGAAAAAATACGACACCCAGTAAAAGAATCAGCAGTGATGGAATGATAACATTCATAAAAGGCATCGCAAACGGTGTTTGTTTTAAAAAAACCAAAGCGATTACACCAAACATGAGTGAAACAATGAACTGTGCAAGATTTGCCAACAAGGTAAGGAACACGATCTCAGGTCGACTGAACTTATCACTATATAAACTTCTGCCGATAAAATTCCCTACCAACCCAGGTGTGAGCATCGCAGTAACCACACCAGCAAGGAAACCCTGCCATTTTCTGTCATTTGAAATGTATTCATTCGATGAATTAATGAGTTCCCATTTTTTCCATTCGAACCACCAGTTTAGGGGCATCATGAAAGAAACAAGTACCAAACTGAAAACATGAGGAATGGAACTGAACTGGAGGGTCATTTGATTCTTTGAAAGCTGTTTCCAAAGTAAAAAAGCAAATCCAGCAAAAAGGATCAATTTCGAAAAAATGAATACAACGCGTGGAATTTTTATAGCTTTATCCAAGATCCTCAAAATAATGGCTGAAGATAAGATTATTCTTGGAATTGATCCTGGAACCACCGTGTTGGGCTACGGATTGATACACATTCAGCAAAATAAGTTGCAATTGCTCAATTTCGGAATCATTCAATTGAGTAAATTGCCTACACATCCTGACAAGTTGAAGAGGATCTACGACAGATTAGACCAGATCATACGGGAATACAAACCAGATGAAATGGCTATCGAAGCTCCTTTTTTTGGCAAAAACGTTCAGTCAATGCTGAAGCTTGGACGAGCTCAGGGTGTAGCAATTGCAGCATGTTTAGGTCATAATGTTCCTTTTGAAGAATATTCACCAAGAAGGATCAAACAAGCGATCACCGGAAACGGAAATGCTTCCAAAGAACAAGTGGCGGCCATGCTTCAAAAACTTTTAAACTTCAATGAACTACCTAAATACCTGGATGCTACGGATGGCTTAGCTGTTGCTGTTTGCCACCATTTCTCAAAAGGAGTGGGCGAGCACAACAAAAGTAAATCCGGAAAGTGGGAATCTTTTCTAAAAGACAATCCCGATCGTAAAAAAGGGTAACGTATCATGTGGAAGAATAAAGGTAGTGGCAGAATATTTCAAATTCTGGCCATTACAGGAAGTGTCGGATTCGTAGTGTTTTATGCAATCGCTGCATACCATTATCCCGGAGGTTCAGATGAACACCCATCTTCTATTCAGTTTTCCTTCTTTGAAAACTATTGGTGTGATCTATTAAGCACCTATTCCAAGAACGGATCCATCAACAACGGAAAACCTTATGCAATTGTGGCTCAATTCTTTTTGAATATCACTCTGCTATCTACCTGGATCTTCACTGCCGGAAATCACCATTCAACCAAGCATTGGAATATGAAATTGATCCTCACCGGAAGTTTTTCCACCTTATTTGCAAATTTTACCGCAACATCATATCATGATCTCTACATTGCGCTATCTGTTCTTTTTGGACTTTTAGCTATTTACCAAATACGATCTATCCACAAAAAAAACAACCGTAACATCTTGTTTCTAAGCGGCACTGTTG
>CAIYQV010000272.1 GCA_903928365.1 uncultured Flavobacteriia bacterium | reverse complement strand
CTCTGAAACCCGCCCGAACGCAAAGCCTGAAAACGTTGAACTAAACGGATTTTAACCAAATCGGTAATCCTCAGAGGTAAATTTAGGGGTGTTAATCCTAACTATTAAAACTGGTTTGAAACTGATTTAAAGTTTGCTCACTTATCGTGAATACAAGTATTTTTTAGAGTATTTTCACGATAAATGTTTAGGCGCTAGAAATGATAAACCAAACTACAAAAGATAAAATTCAGGCGCAAAAAGAAGTAAACCTAACGTTGCAGTCAATAAGGCTAAAAGACAAACGATACCTGCCTTTCGTATGCGAGAGAAATGGATGATTGCCGAAGAATTTATGGTAGGATAAAAGATATATATTCCAGAAATTAGATTTGAAAATAACATCCCAAATATTATACTTTCTAGCTATATGTTTGGCTTTCACATTCATTGCCAAAATTATTTATTGGTTAAAAACAGATTTACCAATAAGCAGAGGCTCGATGCTAATTTTGGCTTTATATATTTTATTTCTAACCATCCGAAATAAATACACTTTCTTCTTGTTAGGAGGTTTAGCAATATCCTGCTTAGTTTACAAATACACTTATCTCCATTTGAGCGGATATTTAATTGTTGATTTTATGGGATCATTTCGAAAACCAATGAGTTCAATAAATAATGTGCTTTTAAACATTCCTTTCGCAGTCTATACACTGACTCTGTTTTTATTGATATTACCAACAACACGAAAATTGTATTTCAATACAAAAAGGTGAATTTGAGAAAAGAACCAATAGCATCCAACGTGAACATAGTCAGACAAATAGCATAAATTTCTTTAATCCCGCGACTGATTTGTCTGGGAATCATACTCTTTGTTTACCGCTCTTTACAGGTGAAAGGAACGAAACTCATCAAGCATGCCGAAACCCAGTCAATCCTAAAAAATAGGAATTCAAGAATCGGTACTTCCTGAATGGTATTCTACCTTATCGATTTACCATGTGCTGAGCTACCTTCGGAAAACAGGCATAAAGGTCCATCTTGAGTTCTTCTTCCATTTCTATTTGCCATATGGCTTCTTTCATACAGCGCAACCATTCTACCATGGCTGATTCATCAATGGCATGAGGCAAATGACGCATACGCATGCGGGGATGACCAAATTCCTGACTGTATAGATCTGGTCCGCCAAGAAATTGAGTTAAAAACAACTCTTGTTTTCTTCTGACCAAATCTTTGTCTGAATGCTGAAAAAGTGGTCCGATTTTTTCAGATGCAAAAACCAGATCATAAAAATGTTGGATCAATGCATGTAATCTTTCCTGACCCACTCGTTGATAAAGTGTCTCCATTCTTTCACAAATTTCTCATTTTTTGTTTGAAGAAAAGTCATTAAATTTATGGTTCATCATGATCAGGACCTTACTTAGCATATTTCTGATTCTTACGTTCACCACTCTCCACGCTCAAACGGAAAAGGAACAGTCAGAATCTATTGCCGATTGTGAAGGCGCTGTTAACCTTTTTAAGTCAGGAAATTATTCAATCCAATTTACCGGTAAGCCTGGTTATCTGGACGATCTGATGAACTATCCTTCACTTTCAGAAATTTCCAGTAAAAACATCGTTTGGATCTCCTACATTGCCGATAATGATGGTGTTCTTACCCTTGACGCACGCATCAATGAAAATTTCCTGCAGATGATCATTTTTCAGGAGACGACATCCAACGTATGTGTTGAACTCTCCAATGGTACCGCTGAAATCAAACGAATGTACAAAAGGAAAGATCAACAAGTGGTTGGTCTGGACTCCAATGTTGCCGGTGGAAAACTCTATCCGCTTCAATTGATGGCAGGACAAAAGATCATGATCGCATTTACCACGCTTGAGAAAACGAAATCTGTGGTTAAATTCGACTTTAAATTCCACAGTGCAGGTGGTTCAGATTATGAATTAAAAGAACCAAAAGTACTCGACAACAGAAACGATGATTTTTCTCCTACCATAACCTTTCTCGCCCGGGATAAGAACTCAAATGCCCCGGTAGTTGCCAACTACATTATTGAAGACAATAAAGAAATGGCCGGATTATATCGCTGCAGCGATCTGATGCTGAATCCACCAAGGGCTTGCAAGATCAATGTGCGTTGTGATGCAGAAGGGTACTTCTTCGAAGACAAAGAGGTAACGGTTATCGGAACCTCTGATCAACAAGTTATGTTCAAACTGGACCGCATTGCCAAAGGAAAAACCATGCAGATCGAAGAGATCGAATTCAAGCCAGGTACCAGTGAGATTCTTCCTGAATCAGAACCTAAACTGAAGCGTTTGAAAGATTTTATGGCTTTGAATTCTGAAATTGAAATTGAAATCCAGGGTCATGTTTTTCTGATTGGGGAAAATGGGTTTGCTTCTCAGAAATTGTCCGAAGGTCGCGCCAGAAGAGTGATGGCATACCTCGCAGATAATGGGATCAATAAAAACCGAATGACTGCCGTGGGATATGGTAATACCAAGCCGATTTATCCTGAACCAAAGTTCGCCTATGAAGAACAGGCCAACAGAAGGGTAGAAATCCTGGTAAAATAAAAAAGAGCCTTGCGGCTCTCTTCATATCAGATCGTCATGATCTCTTTTTCCTTTTGATCCAGCAGGTCATCCACGTTCTTCACAAAGGAATTCGTCATATTCTGGATTTCATTTTCAGCATCTTTCATCAAATCTTCCGACAAGCCTTCATTCTTTAGATCTTTCACCATGTCCAGTGCATCTTTACGATTGTTTCGAATACCCACTTTGGCATGCTCTCCTTCTCCTTTCGCCTTTTTAACAAGCTCACGACGGCGCTCCTCCGTTAATGGTGGAACAGAAATGATCAAAACCTCCCCATTATTCTGAGGTGCAAAACCTAAATTGGAATTAATAATGCCTTTGGCAATCTCATTGAGCATATTCTTTTCCCATGGCTGAACAGTAATGGTTCGTGCATCCATAGTGGTAATGTTTGCCACCTGCTGGATTGGAGTTGGAGAACCGTAATAGTCCACCATCACCCCATGCAACATGGAAGGATTTGCTTTTCCCGCACGGATCTTAACCATTTCGTTTTCCAGGTGACCGATCGATTTCTGATTGGCAGACCTGAATTCGTCGTAGATCATTTGTAGCTCCTCTGTCATCGTAAAAAAGATTTCGCCAAAAATAGTATTTTCTAATTTCTTACAATCGTACCAATCGCATCCCCTTGAAGTAATTTCTTCAGATTTCCGGGTGTATCCATATCGAAGACGATGATCGGAAGGTCATTTTCCTTACACAAAGTAAATGCTGTCATGTCCATCACCTTCAAGCCTTTACCATACGCATCGTCAAAACTGATCGTATCATATTTCACCGCATTCGGATCTTTTAATGGATCTGCTGTGTAAATGCCATCCACACGTGTCCCTTTAAGGATCACATCCGCATTGATCTCAATCGCTCTTAATGAAGCAGCAGAATCCGTCGTAAAGAATGGATTACCAGTCCCTGCACCAAAAATAACTACACGACCTTTTTCCAAATGACGAACTGCTCTTCTTCGCACATAAGGTTCAGCAATTTCTTTCATTTCGATCGCAGACTGCAAACGTGTTTTGATCCCGGCCGATTCAAGTGCCGCCTGAAGCGCCATTGAGTTGATCATCGTTGCCAACATTCCCATGTAATCGCCGTGTGTGCGATCCATACCTCCTTCTTCTGCCTGAACACCACGGAAAATATTTCCACCGCCTATAACAATAGCGATCTCTACGCCAAGGTCGTGTACTTCCTTAATCTGTGTAGCGTATTCCGCCAAGCGATTGTTATCAATTCCAAACTGCTTATCACCCATGAGCGACTCACCGCTCAATTTCAAAAGGATCCTGTTGTATTTCATAAGTATGTTTTGTTCAATAGTATTCAAAAAAAAGGCTATCAATACTGATAGCCTTCTTATTTCAATGTCTCTATTAGCTTAGAGAGAATCGTTTAAAATCAAGAACTGTGAGTCCTTTCTCTGCAGTACCAAGGAACTGCTCAACGGTTACTTTGTTGTCGCGAACAAAAGCTTGGCTTAACAATGTATTCTCCTGGAAGAATTTGTTCAGACGACCTTGAGCGATTTTCTCAGCCATATCAGCAGGTTTTCCTTCCTGAATAGCCAATTCTTTACCAACTTCGATCTCACGCTCGATCGTGCGCGCATCTACACCGTCTTTGTTAAGAGCAATCGGATTCATTGCAGCAACCTGCATAGCAACTTGCTTACCTGCATCCTCTGCAGCTTCAGTAGAGCTGTTCAAACCAACCAAAGTAGCTAACTGGTTACCCGGGTGATTGTACGCTACCACTTTATCAGCTTTGATCGTTGCATAACCGGAAAGATCCAGTTTCTCACCAATCACACCGATCTGCTCAGTGATCTTCTCATCCACTGAAAGTTTGTCATCATATTTCAATGACTTCAATTCTTCTACTGATGAAGGCATATTGTTCAATGCGATATCAACGATCGACTGAACCAATGCGCGGTATCCGTCATTTTTCGCAACGAAGTCTGTTTCACAGTTCAACGTAACGATGACACCCGCCTTTGCGTCCGCAGTTGCTTCCGCAATGATCAATCCTTCACGCGCTTCATTCTCACCGCGTTTAGCAGCGATCTTTTGTCCCTTCTTACGAAGGATATCAACTGCTGTCTCGAAATCACCGTTAGATTCAACAAGTGCGTTCTTGCAGTCCATCATACCTGCACCAGTTTGCTGGCGCAATTTGTTCACATCTGCAGCTGTAATTGCCATGGATATTGTATTTTCTATTAATTAATCGTTTGTTTCTTCAGCTTTTTCAGCGCTTACTGCTTTCTCAGCTGTTTCCTCTTCTTCTTTTTCAGAACCTTTCAAGTTCTTACGATCATCCAAACCTTCTTTGATCGAACCGCAGATCGCATCAAGAATGATAGAGATCGATTTCGTTGCATCGTCATTTGAAGGGATAGGGAAATCAACCAACTTAGGGTTTGAGTTCGTATCTACCATTGCAAATGTAGGGATGTTCAAACGCTTTGCTTCGTTCAACGCGATATGCTCTTTCAAGATATCAACGATGAAGATTGCTGCAGGCTGACGTGTCATGTCTGCAATTGAACCAAAGTTCTTTTCAAGCTTTTCACGTTGACGTGTCTTGAACAAACGCTCACGCTTGTTCAATGTATCCCATGTTCCGTCTGACTTCATCTTGTCGATAGACGTCATTTTACGGATCGATTTTCTTGTTGTCTGGAAGTTGGTAAGCATACCACCTGACCAACGTTCCGTTACGAAAGGCATGTTCACTTCAGCTACTTTCTGAGCTACGATGTCTTTCGCTTGTTTTTTAGTTGCTACGAAAAGAACCTTTTTACCCGACTTTGCAATTTGTTTCATCGCCGCACATGCCTGATCGAGATGTGCTATTGTCTTATTTAGGTCGATAATGTGGATACCTTTTTTCTCTTCAAAGATATACGGCGCCATTGCCGGGTTCCATTTTCTTTTCAAGTGTCCGAAGTGAACACCCGCTTCTAATAGATTTTCAAAGTTTACTTTTGACATTTTTTCTTTTTTTATTGTTTACTTTCCCTGCTTTTCAGCAGACACAGGCTTTGTATTTCTTCAACAAACAGAGGGTTCGGTATACGAAGGGTACTCTGAAGTTTGGATACTAAACAATCGCCAAAAAATATTAACGTTTTGAGAACTGGAATTTCTTCCTAGCTTTCGGTTGACCAGGTTTTTTACGTTCAACCATTCTTGGATCACGTGTCATCAAACCTTCAGCCTTCAAAAGGGTTTTGTTTTCCTCTGCTACTTCTACAAGCGCACGAGAGATACCCAAACGAATAGCTTCAGCCTGACCATTGATACCACCACCAAACACGTTAATTTTCACGTCGTACTGACCTGAAGTGTTTGTGATCGCAAACGGCTGCTCGATCTTAGATTGCAATACTGCGATCGGGAAAGCCACTTTGTAATCCTTATTGTTCACAGTTACTTTACCTGTACCTTTAGAAAGGTAAACACGCGCAACCGACGTTTTTCTTCTACCAAGTGTGTTAATTACTTCCATGCTTATTAGTTGAATGAGTCAAGATTAAATGCCTCAGGTTTTTGCGCTTCCTGCTTGTGATCAGGTCCAGCGTATACCTTCAAATTAGTGAAGAGTGCTCTTCCCAACTTGTTTTTTGGCAACATTCCTTTAATAGCTTTTTCAATGAGTCTTTCAGGGTGTTTCTGAAGCATTTCCTGAGCCGTAGTGATGCGCTGCCCACCCGGATAACCCGTGTAGCGTACATACTCCTTGTCAACAAGCTTCGTTCCTGAGAAAGACACCTTTCCTGCGTTGATCACGATCACGTTATCACCGCAGTCAGCATGGGGCGTGTAATTCGTTTTGTGTTTACCACGAATAATTTTCGCCACCTTGCTTGCAAGACGACCAACAGTCTGGCCTTCTGCATCCACAACAAGCCACTTTTTATTAGCGGTCTCCTTGTTGCCGGAAACGGTTTTGTAACTTAATGTATTCACAATTAATACTAATTAAAATAAGACAATATCCCTAAATTGGGGGTGCAAAGATAGAACTTCTATTTTTATTAACAAACGAATTTTTAAAAAAAGAAAGGTGGTTTCGACAAAGCTCAACCACCTTTTCCTTGAATATGATTTCAAGAATTACTTTTTCTTGAACGAATTGATCGCGTTAACGGTAAAATCACTGAGTACAAGTCTACCACTTATACCTGCTCGTTCGATCAATAGTTCATCCCAATTTTCGGTTCCTCTCCAAAATACTTTTTTGAGTTCTGACATAGCTTCAGGACTTGAACCAGCCAGGCGATCAGCCAATTTACTGATCTCGTGATCCATTTCCTCTTCGGTTTCAAAGGTGTCTACGAAAAGTCCTTTTTTACGAGCCCACTCCGCGTTGCGCCATTCCGTCGCATTAATTGCAAGTTCACTCATTGCTGACAAACCGATCTTACGTTCTACTGCCGGACCAACCACAAAAGGGCCAATTCCCACCGCTAATTCAGACAATTTCACATCTGCATTTTCAGTCGCAAAACAATAGTCGACGGCAGAAGCAAGACCAACTCCCCCGCCAACAGCTTTTCCATGTACACGACCTATAATAAACTTCGGAGCCTTTCGACATGCATTGATCACCTTCGCAAAACCTGAGAAAAAAGCCTTTCCTGTATCAAGATCCTTTATCGAAATAAGTTCATCAAAACTTGCTCCTGCACAAAATGCTTTATCTCCTGACGAACGCAGCACAATTACTTTGACCTCATCATTCCCGCCTAAATCAGTGATGGTATCTGCTAGTTTTTGTAAAATCTTACCAGGCAACGAATTACTGAGTGGATGACCAAATTCGATCGTCCCGATTCCGTTTGCATCTATGGTAAAGTTAACGTGTCCCTGTTCTATTGCTGACATGGTAAAATATTATTTATCAAATCTACGTTGTGGCCTGTCAGAAGAGGCGTATGTTCTTCTTTCCTGGTTGGCTCCCCTATTGTTATTGTCTCTATTGAACGGCTTTTTTTCAAACGGTTTTTTCTGAAAAGGTTTTTTCGCTTCTACTTCCTTTTTAGGAGGCCTGTTACCTTTTGGCGACGCAATCTTGACATCCAGACGACGACCATTAATTTCCATTCCGTTCAGAGCCTGGATGGCATTGATGGCATGATCCGTATTCTCCATCTCTACATAGCCATAACCCTTTGAACGTTTCGTGTCTTTCTCAAAAACAACGTGGGCATACGTTACCTCTCCAAACGTTGAAAAAGTAGTGCGCAAATCATCTGAGGTGATTTCCCAATCAAGATTTGCAATAAAAATATTAACCATTATATCTAACTAAAAAACGTTTTATTTCAACGTAAAGGTATCCGTACCGATCAGGATGCCGTCACAATAGATCTTCACACTATAATTACCCTTCACTGCTTCTTCTCCTCTAAAATCATAATAAATGGACATATCGATCTGCTGATTGCGATAGTCAATTTCCTTTTTGTCCGAAAACGACACCGGTCCTGCATCTGTCTGAACCACGTTGGTAGTTCTGGTTTGCAAGGTCCTTCCTTCAGGATTGATCACCTGTAAATAAATCACTTTCGATCCAGGTGCCGTGATCGGGTTTTCTGAAATTGTAAAGCTGGAACGAATTTGAACGACATTCTTTGCCTTATTTGAAACTTCCGTCGTATTATTCAACTTCATTTTCAATCCGTCGGTCTGAACGTTCAGTGCTTGTAACTTCGAACCTTTTTTCACCTGAGCGGCACTTTGTTCTGCCTCCTGCTTGTACTGATCTCTTTCCTGGGTTGTGCTAGTCAACTTCGTATTGGTCTGATCCAGATCTGAAGTCAATTTAACATTCAATGTATTCAAAGAGTCGATCTGAACCACATAACTCTTCATGATTGATCGCAACGTTTCAATCTCCCTGTTCATCTGAGCAATCTTACGTGCATTTAAGCGTCCGCTTCTTCTTGAGCTTTCCAGATCATCCATTAACGTCATGATCTTTTGCTTTTGAACATTCAAGCTATCCGCCTTGCTTTTATCCTTTTCGATGAGTTCATCATACGTCTTTAGCATGTTCTTGAAATCCGTTTTGATATCCTTCGACATGTTATCTACATATCCAGACATCATCTGATTCATACCTTCCATATCCGCCTTAAGCAAGGTATTCTCATTTGAACACTCGTTCAACTCCTTATTCTTACGTGACCACAGCATTGCCATGGCGCCCAAACCAACAAGCAACAGTAGAATGATCAGAATGTAGATCCCTGAACCACTTTTTGTTTGCTGCTGTTTTTCCTTTTCTTCAGACATGCGCTTTTAATTGAGAAACAAAAGTATAAATAGATTCACGTTCTTTGATTGACAAAAATCAAATTATTTCAGATACTAACGTTACCAAGCATGATTGGTTAATTTTCCATTCACTTTTCTTTCAAGACCCAAAGGATTATGATCCCTAAGTGCTTCCGGAAGAACATTCTGTGAAGCATTTTGAAACACCACTCCTCTGGCAAAACGCCGCCATGAATCAAGTCCTACTGCACTGAACCTGCTGTCAGAAGAGGCAGGATATGGTCCACCATGATTCGACGAGGAATTTACAATCACACCCGTTGGCACACCGTTCCATACAATTCTACCGGCCATGTCGTACAAAACATCTAAAATCCCGTATTGTTCCATTACGGAAGTGTCTTCGCAAAAAACAGCGGTTGTCAACTGTCCGCCAAGCATTTTTAACCCTTTTTTAAGTTGACTCCACTCGTCAAAAACAACGACCAAAACATGTGGTCCAAACACCTCTTCGTGTAGGATCTTTTCTCTTTCAAAGACCGCAATGGACGTTTTCGATAGGGCCACTACTCCTTCGAGAGCTAAGTCTCCCTTTTTAAAACGCAACTGTTCTACTTCCGAAATCCCTGACACTTCTTCCAAACGCTTACTGTAACGCTCAAAGATGTCTGGATGTAACATGTTAAAGGAATCTGCTCTTTTTAGCTCTTCTGCGAAGAATTGAATAAATTCAGCCGCACGATCCTTTTGAATAAAGATTAATCCTGGCTTAGTGCAAAACTGTCCCGCATCATTCGTTACTGATCGAACTAACAACGCAGCATGTTCTCTTACTAAAGACTGATTTTGGTTTGCCATAACGACCGGATTCACACTACCCATCTCCGCAAAAACAGGAATTGGGTCAGGACGTCCTGAAGCCAAATTAAAAATAGCGCGACCACCTTTCAAACTTCCGGTAAAACCTACTGCTTTAATCTTTGAATGACTCACCAGTTTTTCACCAACTTGGAAGGATTTACCATTGAGGTTGGAAAAGATCCCTTCCGGCATATTTGATTTTATTACCGCATTTACGATGCAACGGGCCACTAATTCACCTGTTCCCGCATGCATGGGATGCGACTTTACGATTACGGGGCATCCAGCCACCCAGGCAGCCACCGTATCACCGCCTACCGTGGAGTAAGCCAATGGAAAATTACTCGCTCCAAATACCACAACAGGACCAATACCAACATGTGTTTTACGTAATTCAGGTGAATGAGCATCACCAGAAAGATCAATCGAACACTCAGGAAAATTTGGGGTTTGTATGAATTCAGCATAGGATCTTAGCAAATTCACTGTTCGAAGAAATTCGGTTTCAAACCTTTGTGCAGTTAGCCCTGTTTCGAGTGAATATTGTTTTTGGATAGTTCCTTTTGACTGCTCGAGTTCTTCTGCGACTGCTAAAAGAAAGAATGCCATTTTCCCCTTCGACATGAAACGAAGCTCATTAAACGCTTTTTCAGCTAAAGTGCATGCTTCTTCAATCTCATGATCGGAAGCTTCGAAATAATTTACAGGTAAAAAATGGTTTTGAACCGGATCAAACGTTTGAAAGGTCTCGGTTCCGGCTGCAGAACTCTTGGACCCAATACAATTGGCTCCGGTAAGCATGGAATATTAAACCTGATCGACAGAATAGGTATAGCTCTCCATGATCTGGTTGGAAAGCAGTTTTTTACACGCTTCTTCTACTTTTCCTTCCGCTTCACTTTGAGTTGATGCATCTACAAAAAGACGGATATGTCGACCGATTCGGACACCATCTATTTCAGGTAAACCAATATTTTTCATGCTGTTAGTTACTGCTTTACCTTGTGGGTCCAGTAACGCATCCAATGGCATTACATCAATCTCAGCTTTGAATTTCATGTTCTTTCGAATTTGATTTTTGAAGAATAAGTGAAAAACTCAGGTACAAAATTACAATTAATGGAATGGACCACACCAGAAATAATCCAATAAATAATGAACAAAGAATTAAGAAGACATAACGAATCTCATTCCCCTTCCATCCAAGTTGCTTGAATTTCAATGAAAACAAGTGTAATTCAGAGACCAACAACAAGGACATGATTATGACAACTACCGACAGAACATAAGGATCCAGGATGTATGAAACGAAACTTGCACCATCATAGAAATGTCCAAATTTCACCCACAACAACAAGGGAAAGAAACAGAAGAAAATCGTATTCAACGGCGTTGGTAGTCCGATAAAAGAATCAGATTGTCGCTCATCAATATTGAATTTTGCGAGTCTGAACATTGAGAAAAACGGAATGATCATACCGAAGAAGGGTAAGAATTTGATCGAGGCATCCATACTGTTAGGCACACCATGAAAAACGGCATTGATCCAGTTATTGAGTTGAAAATGGGCATATTCATGAAACGACATCGCGTAATAAGGACCTTCCAGATAGATCGAAACAACAATGACATTCAACATCATTAATCCCGGAGCCAAACCAAAAGTGATCATGTCAGCAAGAGAATCGAGTTGTTTTCCAAGTTCACCACTCACTCCTAATTTTCGAGCCAGAAACCCATCGAAAAAATCAAATATCGCCCCAGCAAAAATGGCAAAAGGAGCTAAATCCAAGCGTCCTGAAAAGGTTAGAATGATCGCCATTACACCAGAAAGCATATTCAAAGCAGTGACAATATTTGGAATAGAGAACATGCTGAATGTTGTTTTTTCTTAATTGGTTAATTAACTCTTTTCACTTACCTTTACAAGTCAAAGCGTCAGCGCGTTCACAAAGAACACAATTTTTTGATGAAAAACGAGTTTAACAAGCGTATTTTTATTTTCAAAAGTTCCCCGATGATGAACTGTTTGCACGCACTCGCAGTGCTTATTTTGACCCCATTCATAACGCTTGCACAAGATGGTTCTGTGGCGCCAAAGTATTCTAATGAATTTCTTTCTATTGGTGTCGGAGCAGATGCATTAGGCCAAGGAAATGCCTTCGCGGCGCAAGCAAGTGGGGCATCCAGTATTTATTGGAATCCTGCAGGCTTGACATCAGTTAACAAATGGTTGGATCTTAGCTTAATGCATTCCTCCTATTTTGCAGGGATCGCCAAATACGATCATATAGGTATTGCGCACGCCATAGACGACAAAAGTGCAGCAGGTTTTTCCTTCATTCGATTTGCAGTAGACGATATTCCGAATACAACTCAATTGATCGACAATTCAGGGAATGTGAATTACGATAACATCACTACTTTCACTGCAGCGGATTATGCTTTTTTGTTCTCCTATGCCCGTAAATTAAAAAGACCCGGACTCAGTGCAGGTGGAAATTTCAAACTGATCCATCGAAAAGTGGGCGACTTTGCTAAATCCTGGGGGTTTGGAATTGATGCCGGACTTCAGCTTAAAAAAAGTGATCACTGGAGATATGGTCTCGTAGCGAGAGATGTTACATCAACTTTCAATGCATGGATCTTTGATCTGACGCCTGAGATGAAAGAAGTGTTTGTAGCTACTGGAAACGTGCTACCTCAAAACGGTCTTGAACTTACCTTACCTCGTTTTATTTTCGCAGCTAATGCAAAATACGATATCGGTAAAAAAGGAATTTACGGCGCTGGTGAACTAGACCTTGACCTTACGACGGATGGAAAACGAAATGTGTTATTACGCACCAATGTATTTTCAGTTGACCCTCACCTTGGAATGGAGTTCGGATATAAGTCTATCGTAGCCGTTCGTTTCGGACTTTCGAATATGCAATACATTAAAGATTTTAACGACAATACTTCTTTGAACATCCAACCAAATCTTGGGATAGGTGTTCAAATCAAGAATTTTCAACTTGACTATGCATTTACAGATGTTGGTGATGCATCCATTGCATTGTATTCCCACGTTTTTTCGCTCAAACTCAAATTGGATAAGCCAAAGAATATGCTGAAATAATGATACTCAACCGTTGCTGCATACTACTTTTTCTGATCACTACTCAATTAGTGACGTTTGAACTGCGCGCTCAAAATTACGGCAATGAATGGATCAATTACAACCAAAAGTATTACGCCTTTAGCGTTTATTCCACGGGGATTCATCGTATCGATTACACTACGATTAGTACTTCTGGAATTCCAGTAAGCACATTTCAAGCAGCAAATATTCAAATCTTTGGGCGAGAACGTGAGATCCCACTCTATGTGCATGATGGCGGCGACTCTTTTCTAAATCCGGGAGATTACATCCTCTTTTATGCTGAACAGAATGATGGATGGCTGGATTCTACGCTTTACGACCAGCCAGGTGATATAGGAAATCCAAAGTACAGTTTATACAACGATACGATTCAATATTTCTTTACGTGGAACTCTTCAACCAATAACCTCCGCTTCGCTCAAGAAACGGATGTGGCAGTCACCAGTTATGCCCCTTCAAATTATGTGCTTTTTGAACGATACCAATCCAATAGCAACTATTACAACGAGGGTGAAAAATCTGCGGAAGCTTCCAGTTCGTTTTACACTTCAGGCGAGGGTTGGGGAAGTACTCCGGTGAATGGGGCCTCGGGATATGTGTGGGATGTGAGTTCGCTGGAGCTAGAGCAAATCTATCAGGGGATTGATGCACCAAGCATAGAATACAGAGCTGTAAGTGTTGGGGTCTCTAATGCTTCCTACACAGGATTGGGCAACCACCACGTTAAACATACCATCGGCAGTAGTAATTATGTGATGGCGGATACTACCTTCGTTGGTTACAGGGCTGCACACATTTCAAAATCATTTCCAGCAAGTGTTTTACCCGCTTCGGGGCCTTCCAATTTCAAGATATCGATCGTCGCTGATCAAGGTGCGGCAACTGACTACCAGTCCATCAACTATTGGTCGTTTGTCTACCCAAGAAATCCAAGTTTTTCAGGAAGCAATAAAACCACTTTCAAGGTAAAGAACAATCTTACGCAAAGTAAAATCAAAGTTAACCTGACTAATATCTCTACAACTGCTCCCCTCATCTTTGTATTGGGCGATGTCCCAAGAAAACTTAACCTGATCACCGTTGGAGGGAACACTTCTATTTTACTTCCAAACAGTATTTCCGGAAATGATCAAACAATCATATACCAGGAAACCGCAACGGTTCAAACAGTTGAACAACTTAGCCCGGTCAATACTACAGGATCCTTCAATGATTATTCTCAGTTGAGCCCCGAGAAAGCGTTGCTGATGGTTTATCATCCTGCATTTCAAAGTGCTTCTGCAGATTACGCTGCTTATCGAATTTCACCGGATGGAGGTCAATACAACGTGATCCTCGCGAATGTCAATGAGTTGTATCAACAATATGGCGGAGGCGTACCTAAACATATCAACGGTATAAGACGATTTGCTCGATTTGTATATGATCAGGCTACTGAAAAACCAGTCGGTTTATTCTTGATGGGCAAAGGAATTCGTGAAGCCAATGTCGGTGGGGTGACCTCAACAGGTCCCGGTTCTCGAACCAATCCTACTAACTATG
>CAIYQV010000271.1 GCA_903928365.1 uncultured Flavobacteriia bacterium | reverse complement strand
CTTCCTTTTCGGCAAACGTTTGGCTACATGTACTTGATCTTGGCGCAATCCTTCTTGCCCATGTTCTTTCCATTTAGCGTTTGGCTGATCGAGAAGCACAAACCACGACAATACCTTTTGGCTGGCACCATGATTATAGGTTTAGTAATTGGTTCGTACCTCGGTTTTCAGGTCAGCAGTTTTCCAATAAAGATAGAAACGATCCAGAAACACATGGTCTACATTCCGCATGGAGGACCAGTAAAACCTTTTAATAACGGCGTACTTTATTTCCTGGCAACAGCCATTCCGCCATTTTTATCCAGTATGCGTGGCATGATCGCTTTTGGGTTCTTTATACTGACCTCATTTTCACTGTCTGTGCTCTTTTTTCCAGATGCTGTCATTTCAGTGTGGTGCTACTTTGCTGCTATTTTAAGCTTGATCATCTATCTGATCATCCGAAAACCGGTTTATGTGGTGTGAGCTAATATCTTTTTAGAAAAGGAGGTTAGAGAAAATATTGTATTGGGAAGTAACTTACCAGTCCTACTATTTCTTCGCTTCGATCTTATAGTTCATGCTGAGCACATGCTTATTCCAAAGTCTGAAATGCTGTTTTGCTTGCAATACTCCGTTGTAGCAACCAATCGTCAGACTGTCGTGGAAAGATCGAATGTATTGCGACCAATTATTTCCCTTTGAGTCCTGAAGCAAGAAATAGAATCCAGCATCACCAAATTTCTTTCCAGAGGAGATTAGTTGGAGCGAACCATCGTTCTGTACAACAGGAATCATGATCACAGTGGCATTGCCTTTGGGTAAGGGAAACACAGCTTTTACACAGGTCTTCCCAGAAGGTAGCGTACAGGTGCCGTAGACTCCCGAAAATACCACCTCACCGCTGGAAATAAAGGTGCGCAGCCAGATGGTATAGATGGGTTTATTGGACTTGGGATCGACCAGTGCAATGAGCTCACTGTTCAATGGTTCTGAAGCTGCTGCCTTCTTGGTAGGAAGATACAATTGATGAATCCTTCTGCTAAACAGCCTGTTGACCATCGATCCAAATACTTTAAAAAATGGATTCCATTTGATGTTGAATTCCAGTTGATAGGAAGCTGTGTGCTCATAAAAGTGGATCACTTCCTTCGATAAACGAGATAGCTCCTTTTCGGATAGATTTAGTTGATGAATGGAGGGGAGTAACCCGCGATCCGCTGTGTCCCGAACTATTTTTAAGTTCTCCTTTTCGGCAAGCTGGTGAATAAATGCTTCTCCAATCCCATTCAAATTACCGAAAGGCCCCATAAGCCACGGAACTTCGTCTGGAGTGATCTTTTTTCCTCTGAGAATGTTCCATTGCTGTGTAAACCAATCCTGAAATTTTTGACGGGGTTCAGCCACATGCATATTCAATCCTCCTTTATTGTAGTAAAATTGGACTCGCCCTTCCAGGAGCCGAATTCACCTATTGGCTTGAATCGCAACGTCGTGAATTCATAATGAAAATCCTTACGATCCCGTTCTTTCATAGCATGGATGTGTCGCTTCGGTTGAGGTACCTCACTGTGTCCGTGCACCATATCTGTCATATCTTTCTGAGTCTTCCAGACGGAGAAGGTAGATATGGTTCGTGGAAAACGAATGGATGCAAGAGACAAGGTTGTACCGGGATGATCTCGAACTAATTTTTCGACAGGTCGTCCCCATTTGATAAATCTTGGAACTTGAAATAAACGCAACCGGGCAATGGTTACCGCTACCACTGTGGCATTTGGGTCTGAATCCTGTGACGACGAATTGGTTTGCGGGAAATCGAATTCGGAGAGTTTTCCCCATTGCCGCATGAAGGTGAGGCGCGTGTGCCATCCGTTGGATAAAATCTTCCCAAAATGATCGGAATTCATGAATTCATCTATCGCTGATTCATTTTCCCATTGAGCAAACATGGCTACTTGACGGACTAAAAATCTTTTGGGTGAAAATACAGGAGAACCTAAGGTCATGGCTGTCATACATTCTGCATGAATTAAGCCTTTGACGTTTCCTTTTTTAGGTGGAAAGAGAATGGCTTTAAGTCCCTTAAAAACAGAGGTTCTAACTAAATGGTACGTGAATACGCTCATGAACCAGCTTTTGCTTACTGTCCTTGAAGTGACTCCAATCGTTTTTGACGCTGCATTGGATTTTCGCCGGTTTGTTTTTGCTTGAACAGGTCGTAACGAGTGGGTTGAACGCGTTTCGGCCAACTGTTGTTATCCAGATCCGTGTCAGCAGTTTCCAGGAAAGGATCAAGTCTGAATGAAATCGCTTCTTTATTTAAGATCAGTACTTTGGAAACTTTGTCTTCGTATTGTCGCCAGATCTCAGCAGGAATGCGAATGACTTCTGTAGAATTATCTGTATACGTCACTTCGATGATCAGTGGCATGACTAGTCCTCCAAGATTCGTAAACGAAAGTTCATAGAACTGCTTGTTTTCTGCAAGTAACTTTTTATCTTCTTCCGTCAATTTCTTCTGGAATTCCTCATATTCTTTGATATCAAGTGCATCCACTTTGTAAATATTTCGCGTGGCATAGAAATCATCGATAGCGGGATCTGCTTCGTTGATCGTTTTGGAAATGCTTTCTTTGTTGCGCGTGTCGCCTATAAATTTGTCTTTCGAGCGTTCTGCACCTTCAGCAACTCCTTTTTCAATCGTTGGGTCCATGGTATTCAGTTGGAACCATTTTACATCGTCGAGGGCAATGTCGACGTGATCCGTTCCATAAAACCAGCCTCTCCAGAACCAATCCAGGTCAACTGCAGAGGCATCTTCCATCGTACGGAAGAAATCTGCAGGAGTAGGGTGTTTGAACTTCCAGCGTTCACAATACATTTTGAAGGCGTAATCGAAGAGTTCTCTGCCCATGACCGTTTCACGAAGGATATTCAATGCCGTAGCTGGTTTTCCGTAAGCGTTATTTCCAAACTGGAAGATCGATTCAGAATTGGTCATGATTGGTGAAATGAATTTCTTGTCTCCGCGCATGTAATCAGCAATCAAATAAGCCGGACCGCGACTTGAAGGGTATTCGCGTTCCCATTCCTGCTCGGTAAGGTATTGAACGAAAGTATTTAATCCTTCGTCCATCCATGTCCACTGGCGCTCATCTGAGTTAATGATCATTGGGAAGAAATTATGTCCAACCTCATGGATGATTACGCCCCACATCCCGTACTTTTCTCTTTCGGTATAAGTTCCGTCTTCTTCCGGTCGACCTCCATTAAAACAGATCATAGGATACTCCATGCCAATCCATTTAGAGTGCACAGAAATGGCTACGGGATAAGGGTAGTCAACTGTATACTTTGAATACGTTTTAATTGTGTGTGCTACGAGCTTGGTCGAATATTTTTCCCACAACGGATTTCCTTCCTTAGGGTAATATGACATCGCCAAAACCTTCTTCCCATTAACGTCGACAGATTGTGCATCCCAGATGAATTTACGTGAAGTAGCAAAGGCAAAGTCTCTGACATTCTGCGCTTTGAATGTCCATGTTTTGTATGATTTTTCTTTGTTCTGTTCTTTCTTTTCAGCCTCACTTTGGGTGACAATCAGAACAGGTGAGTTCGCAGTACGGGCTTGCTCAAATCGTTTTTTCTGTTCAGCGGTAAGTACGGCACTTCCATTTTGTAGTTCTCCGGTAGCACCTACAATGTGGTCGGAAGGAACGGTGATGGAAACCTCGTAATCGCCAAACGGCAGGGCAAATTCACCACGTCCAAGGAATTGCTTGTTCTGCCAGCCCTCTACATCATTATACACGCACATTCTTGGGAAATACTGTGCAATAGTGTACAAGAAATTCTTGTCCTTTTCGAAATATTCATAACCGGATCTGCCACCCACCGCCATACGATCGTTGATGTTGTACCACCATTTTACTTTGAAGGAAATACTTGTTTTAGGCATGAGTGGTTTATCCAGGTCGATGCGTAGCATGGTTTTATTGATCGCATAGCGCATTTTTTGTCCAGAGACGGCAGTAACGGATTCTACTTTAAAGCCGCCGTCATAGTAGAAGAGCTTCTTTTTTACATCACCAATAGATTTGAAATCCTCCATTTTTTCAATCTCAATCAGCTTTGAATCAGAGTTTTGAGCATATAGATTCTGGT
>CAIYQV010000270.1 GCA_903928365.1 uncultured Flavobacteriia bacterium | reverse complement strand
TCTGTTGGTTATCGTGTAAAATCCAAACAGGGCACGCAATTCCGAATATGGGCAACAACTATTTTGCGTGAATACTTACTTAAAGGCTATGCAATCAACCAACGTGTGGATCGCATAGAAAATAATCTTGAGAATCTTTCAAAAGAGGTGAGTAAAATCTCTTTACAACTCAAAACCAATGAACTTCCCACCCAAGGTGTATTTTTCGATGGACAACTATTTGATGCTTACGAGTTGATCTCAAAAATTATTCGTTCTGCAACCAAAGAAATTATTCTTATTGACAATTACATCGATGAATCTGTACTCATTCATCTCAGTAAACGTGCGGCTAACGTTAAGGCAATCAGTTACACTCAAAAAATAACCGCGCAACTGCAATTGGATTTGGCTAAACACAACGAGCAATATCCAAGAATCGAAATTAAAACACTGAATACGGCCCACGACCGATTTCTAATCATTGACCGAAAAGAACTTTACCACATAGGAGCCTCATTAAAAGACCTAGGTAAAAAGTGGTTCGCGTTTTCTAAACTAAATGAATTTCTTCCAAACATTTTGCAAAAATTGAATGAAGGTTAAGCGCCGTCATTCAGCACTTGCGCTTCGAAGGATATGCTATCCTTTGAAATCTTTGTTATAGTTTGCTTGAATTACGTAATTACGAACAATTTATTTGCCGCAGGATGACACATCCAGCGGAGCGGGATAAAGAATCTGGTCCAATAGGTCAAGAATATTGAACCAATCAGAGTTGTCAATTGATAATTGACAATTGTTAAATCCCCTCTTTTTTAATACCTACTACGCAGTACCCTGCGCAAAACTACGTAGGCCACCTTCCGTGAATGGGTTTAATTTGCATCCCTATTTCAGCAATAGTGCGAAACAGACTTTTTACATGGCTTTACTTTGTCTCAAGAAACAAAACGAAAACAAGTAAAAAACATAAAAACAAAAAGTCATGAAAACTCAAAACATCATCTCAGCTCTTTTCGCAACAGTATTAACAAGTGGAATCTTTGCTCAAGGCATCAGCCTTCAGTCAGATCTTCAAAACCCAACCTGCTATGGAGACCACAACGGATCCATCTCTGTAACTCCAACGGGTGGTGTAGGACCTTACAGATATATGTGGTCCGTAGAAGGGGGACAATCTTCTCTTACAGATTTGCCTGCAGGCACCTATGAATTGACTGTGGTGGATGATCTTGGGAATATGGTAACTCAAACCTATGAATTAACCCAACCGGCAGCGGTAACAATTGAGGGTTCAGTAACCAAAGTAACCAACTTCGGAGGTTCGGATGGTTCAATTGATCTTACGGTCGGAGGACTCACACCATCTTATACCGTAATCTGGTCTTCCACGCATGGATCAGGAATCGATCAGGGTGTTCTTGATCAAACAGGTTTAACAGCAGGTGTTTATAAAGTGAACATCATCACAGAAGGAGGATGCACAAACACCAAAAGCTTCATTCTTTCACAAAAATTGCCACGTTTCGTGAATCCGGGAATGTTAAACAACATGAATTCAAGTGGTAGTTTTGGACATATGCCATTGGTGTACCCTAACCCAAGTAATGGTGAAATACATTTCAGAAATGTGGAAGCTACTGATCTGATCGAAGTATACAATCAATTTGGTACTCGAGTACAAACAGTAAACGCCATGGAAGGAACGAACCTGGAGGTAGGGAACTACAATGTGGTGATCACACATGCTGATGGAAACCGTGAAATTGAAACTTTGGTGGTGAGATAATACCCTTTTCAACTAAAACCCTATGTTAACAGCCCCAAACGGGGCTTTTTTTATGCCTATTTTATTAAAAAAAGTTGTTCAATAGATTGAAATAATGTAAATTGCGCCCGATTACATGAAACCGCGGCTTTAAAATAATTTATTTTTTGGTGTAATCGCCTAAAACTTACTAGATGTTTACACCTATCATTACATGGGCACTTTATTGTTCCGTGACTATTACTCCAGGAGAAAATCCTATAAATTTCGCCGAATCTCGTAAATTCCATTCCGAAAATACACCTACCGAATTTGTCGTTACGTTTGAGAAATTCAGTGTTAAACAACGTGAGGAATTACTTAGTGAATTATCAGAAATCAAGGGAATAAAAATGCTCGGTTCATGCGATAAATTGCGTTGTTTTTATTTTTCTTATGACCATGCTTTCTTCAAGTCAGAAACAGAAGCATTTGAGGCTGTAACATTGAAAAGCAAAGATTTTCAGCCTTTATTGAAATCCGGAACGTCTGTTTCAGATGTGCAACGTGCGTGTAATCTATAATCTGATAAAAATGAGAAATCACTTTACCATTGCGGTTCTCGCCATATTGTTTTTATCAACTAAAATTTGTGCTCAAGGTGGCACTTGTTCTTCAGCTGTTTCCTTGTCCGTAACTGCCAGTTGCGCGAATACCAGTTTTATAATTAGTGCTAATGATTTTGAGGATCCTGGCGCATCGTGCGTTACAGCAGGTTCAAATTACACTGATGGTTGGTATATGTTTGTAGCTTCAGCAACTACAACCATCATTGAAATTTCCGGTGCAAATCGTAATATAGGTCTTTCAGTTCATTCAGGTTGTCCGGGCACAGAATTGGCTTGTCAATACTCAAATACAGGGTCCGCAACTTTAAATGTGACAACATCTGTTGGAACGACCTATTACGTCAGAATTCAAAGAAGAAGCGGAAATAGTAGTCAAAACCTCTCAGGTTCTATATGTATCCACAACCCACTAGCGGCACCTGCAAATGATAATTGCTCCAGTCCAGCAGTTCTTACACCTGCTGCGGCAGGTTCAGGTACCTGCACAACTTCGAATGGAACAACCTATGGCGCTACCGCTTCACCACAGACAACATGCACAGGGATTGCTGACGACGATGTGTGGTATACTTTTGTTGCGAACAGTACTACCCATCAGGTAAAAGTGGACGGTGTAGCAGGATTCAACGCGGTTTTACAGGTAATGACCGGTACTTGCGCAGGAACCCTTACAAGCATGTCATGCATCAATAACACTGGTGCAGACGGTATTGAAACAGCAAATTTGAACGGTTTAACTGTTGGCACAAACTATTTTGTTCGGGTATATCACAATGGTAGTGGTTCGGGCGTCAATACCGCTACTTCGTTCACCATTTGTGTAACAAGTTCAGTTCCGGTTTGTACACTCGGAGCAGGAAATATAGTAGCCGCCTCGCTTCCATATTCATCAGGAGCTCAAACGACCTGTGGCGCAGGAAACGATATTACATCCACCAACAGCACCGTTTGCGGTTCCAGCTACTATTACGGCGGTGAAGATAAGGTAATCCAATTTACACCCACTTCTTCAGGAAATGTCAGCATCAACTTAACTTCTTCAGGGTCATATGTGGGTATTACCCTTTATCAAGGATGTCCAACTACTGGTGGAACCTGTGTGGCCTACAGTCAAAGTTCAACAGGAAACCAATCTATTGGCTGCGCCTCTGTGGTGGCAGGTCAAACCTATTATCTGGTAGTTGATTCATGGCCTACCCCTACGTGTAATGCTTTTAGTGTAACAATCTCTGCGCCCTCGGGAGGAATTCCTGCGGGAACAACTTGTTCCAATGCAGTGGCGATGACACTTCCATACACTGCTACAGGGCAATCTACTTTGTGCTATGGCAATGACTACACCAACTCGAGTACAGGATCATGTGGAACATTGTATGAGTCCGGTGAAGACAAAGTATATTCTTTCACCACCACCGGAGCAGACTGCTTTAATTTAAATCTGACCAATGCGAGTTCGACCTATATCGGATATCAAGTATACGCAGGTTGTCCCGGAACAGCAGGCACAACGTGCGTTGCCAATGGAGGTGGGGCCACATCTGGAACCCTTTCCGGTTCTTTCTCCGTATCGGCTGCCGGCACCTATTACCTTGTTATTGACACTTGGTCCTCACCTTCCTATGTGAATTATGATCTCGAATTATACTCGCTAGGTGGTGCCCCCGCCAATGACTTACCATGTAATGCACAAACGCTCACTCTCGGTTCAACTGTTGCAGGAGATAACAGTTGCAGTAGCGGGACAGGAGAACCTTCTGTTCCAGCAGGATGGACAGGTGGAACAGTAAACTCAGTTTGGTACAAAGTAACACTCACCTCAGCAAGTGCTATTGTTAAAACCATTGCAGGATCACTAAGCAATACGCAGATCGCAGCATATACAGGGACTTGTGGTGCCGGTTTGACTTATTTCGGAGCAAACACAGATATTGGCGTTTGTGGAACAAGTACAAATTATGCTTCTCAGTTAACTTTGACGGGCAGTGTGGGAACTGTTTTTTACATTAGTGTAGATGGGGAGAATAACCTAACCGGAACATTCTCCATTATTGCCATTGATGGTTCATCCAGCTTTCCAGGAATTCAAGGGCAAGATTGTAGTCAGCCAAATCCTGTCTGTCAAGCTGTAATGTCTGTTTCAAATCCTGGATACAGTGGAAATGGAACAACCTGCGACATCAACACGGGATATTGTTTAGCATCAGGTGAACGAAATGTTGTTTGGTACAGAGTTCCAATCTCTGGAAATGGTACGTTAAATTTTAATATTGTTCCAAATGATTTTGACTATAACGTTGAATCAGCAACGGATTACGATTTTGCTGTTTGGCAAACTGCTATGACTAGTGGGGCGTTAGGAACAGATTTTTACAATTGTTCACAGATAGCTGCTGGCACTGCTGCTACGATCGTTTGTAATTATTCTTATCTTGGTGTAACTGGTGTTGGCCCTACTGGAAACGCTCCTGCATCTCTATCTACAAATGTTTGCCCGACTTGTCCTGGTTCTTATAACCCAACAACAACTTACTCCGCAGCCTATGAGACAACTATTGATGCGATTG
>CAIYQV010000269.1 GCA_903928365.1 uncultured Flavobacteriia bacterium | reverse complement strand
GTTGATTGGAACGTATGCGTCAAACTTTGATAGGTATCCATGTATGGAAACGCACTACCAATCTTCCAATGAAATTGTGGTTTATTCTTTCTTAGAAAGGACTTGATTCGTTTTGAAACTACTGCTCCGCCCAGTGAGATAAGTAAGTCAGGTGAAAACTCCTCCAGTTCGGATTCTTTTATTCGATTCAGAGTTCGATCAATACAGTGAATAAAGGCCGTGTCAACTGCGTTGGATGTATTCTCTACCAAAACAGCCACCGAACTATCTGCTGCAAATTCACTTAATTCCTTCAAAAAACCTGGATCCGGATCCATCTGACCAACGATCACCAATTTCTTCTGTAATTGCAATCCCTTTTGCAATTCAGACAGTGTTTCCAGAGAAGGCGTAAAATTTCCATTCCCGGAATGTATGATTCTTGGGCGTGCAGCTTCAATCTCGTTCTGCGTTCCATAAAGAGGTTCACGAAAAGCAACATTGAAATGAATCGGACCTTTCCAAGCCCCATTTCCTTCTGCGAACGCAATCGCTGTCTCACGCTCTACGTACCAGCGTTCATCGTTCGAATGCACTTGCTCTAGAAAATGACAGCTGTAACGCACATGTCCTTCGAAAACATTTAGCTGTCGAATGGTTTGACCGTCTCCCTGATCGATCCATTCTGCAGGTCTGTCAGCCGTGATCACAACCAACGGAACACATTGGTAATAAGCCTCTGCTACAGCCGGATAGTAATTAAGTGGCGCAGATCCAGATGTACAAACGATCCCTACAGGTTTACCCAATTGCTGGGCCATTCCGAGAGCAAAAAAAGCAGCACTTCGTTCATCGTGTATGACTATGCATTCGATTTGAGGATGAGCATCCAGCGCAATGGCAAAAGGGGCATTTCTTGAACCAGGTGAAAGCACAAAATGGGTCACTCCATGTGCTAAACATTGATCGATGATTAACTGTACCGTTCGTTTATCAGAAGAGATCATTGGTCAAAACTACCTTTTTGAAGTATGTTGAGCAAGGTTCTGCTTTTATTTTCTGTTTCCTCCCATTCATTCTCAACATTCGATCGGTCGTTGTAACCGCCACCGAGGTAGAGATAAAAGTGTTCTCCGATCCATTCGCCGCAGCGCAGGTTAACATACAATTGCGCTTCACCATCATTTACTCGTCCTAAATAACCTGAATATAACTTACGGTCATGGGATTCATGCCTATGAATCAAATTGATTGCTTTATCTACCGGCAATCCTGAGACAGCAGGTGTGGGATGTATTGAAGAAATCAATTCCCAAAAACGATTATGATCCAAAACGATGGAAATTTCAGTTTTTAAATGTCTAACGGGACCTGCATGCACTTCTTTACGCTCTCCAATTAGTGTTTCCTGGGAGAAATCGTGCGCAGTTTTCTGAATAAAATCTACCACAGCCTGTTGTTCCCGAATTTCTTTTTCAGACCATTTTTGAGTGGAATTGCCCGGCAAAGTCCCCGCTAATGCCACAGTATTGAACACACCGTTACGAAAATCAGCAAGTATTTCAGGAGAAGCACCGATCCATGTACCTAATTCTTGAGATCGTATGAGATAAACAAACGCGGATGGATATGCCTTTTGTAACCATTCAAAAGCTTTTTCAGGAAGACAATGAATTCTTACCTCTTTTACTCTTGAAAATACAGCCTTTTCAATTCCTTCAGATTTCAACTCTTCAAGGAAATCTGCACCTTTAATCAGGTAATCCTCTTTGGATAAAATTGGAGGAGCAACTGTTTTTCCTGAGGACTCTTTTGAAAGAACCCCTTCCTGAAAATGGTATTTTTTACTTTCGCTATGGTTAGTTAGTACGAACCCATTAATTCCTTCAAAACTTTGTACTTCCTTGAAACTTCCTTCAAAAAACGCTACTTCTTCCCCGGGAAAGCGATACCTTAAGCTATCCACTATCTACGTTCAATGATCATCACCGTCAATCGACCCGTACAAATAAGCCGTTCCGTATTTCCGTCATAAATATCCACCTGCCAGAGATGCGTTTTTTTTCCTGCATGAACTACTTTGCCCACCGCACGAACAAACCCTTCTTTAATTCCGGAAACATGGTTGGCGTTGACTTCCAATCCAACCGGGACTTCTTTCGACAGGTCTATGAGTAAGGTAGACCCCATGGAACCAATACTCTCTATCAGAGCGGCACTCGCCCCACCATGCAGTAATCCCATGGGCTGATGCGTTCGGTGATCTACCGGCATGGTTGCGATGACGTAATTATCGCCAATCTCCACGCACTCAATTCCAAGTTGTTCCATCAGCGTATTCTTATTGAATGAATTCGCTTCTTGCAGGGAAACCTTTCTTAATTGCATGACACAAAAATACATCGAAAGAACGAATACAAGCAATGCAGCACCTCACAGGACAAATCATTACTTTTACCACATGATTCAAGAAAACGTTGATCTGTTTCCTGTCAACACCTTCGGCATACATGTGAATGCACGGTATTTTGCCCTTTTTCAATCGGTGAATGAACTAAAAAGATTATTGAACGATCGTCCGCAAGTTCCGCTGCTGATACTCGGCGGCGGCAGCAATATTTTGTTGACCAAAGATTTTGAAGGATTCGTTCTGAAAAATGAGCTTAAGGGAATCGATATTGTTTCAGAAACTGAAAGTGAAGTTTTAGTAAAGGCCGGTGCCGGAGAGATCTGGCATGAATTCGTGCTGTATTGTATCGAACATGGCTATGCCGGACTGGAGAACCTGAGTCTGATTCCGGGTAGCGTGGGTGCAAGTCCCATGCAGAATATCGGTGCTTATGGTGTGGAGATCAAAGATGTATTTCACTCTTTGGAAGCGTATCACATTGAATCTAGTGAAATGCATACTTTCGATAAAGAAGCCTGTGCATTTGGCTACAGAGAAAGTGTGTTTAAACGCAAGTTCAAAGATCAATATGTGATTTTGAACGTAACCTATCGCCTTAACAAAAAGCCGAATCTGAATACGAGTTATGGTGCTATTGAGAGCGAATTGAACAGAATGGGTATCACAGCT
>CAIYQV010000268.1 GCA_903928365.1 uncultured Flavobacteriia bacterium | reverse complement strand
TCAAGCGTTCTTTTTTCTTGTTGACATATGATTCGTAATCTCTAAAAATCCAACCTAAGTTATATACTGAGTGGGTAGCAAGGTACCCCGTTATTTTCTTACCATGGGCTATACGTTCCTCATAAAATTCAACTGTAGGTTTAAAAGACCGAGGTTGTTTACCGAGCTGGGAATACAATTGGTAATTGTATTCGTAAATCAGGTCAGATCTTTTGCAATACGCGATACATGCGGTGTCATACAACGTCGTAAATTTCGGAAACTCATAACAATTCAATTCATCCAAAGCGGATACATAATCGTAACCCTCCCGGTAAACCTTTTGTCTCGAAGAGGTTCTTCGAACCGTTTTGAAAGTAGGCACCATTTCAGAAAGAAGAAATGCCGGATGATTTGGAGCATGGTCCTTCATCATCTCCTTAGGCTCTACATCAAAATACTGTCGGTTTGGAATTTTCACCACCCAGGTAATATACTTTTTCGTTTTTGGGTCAGTCCTTCTGAACTTCTCTATTCGAGAAACACCACTCCATGTTGGATCCATGAGGTGCCATTCATTATTGTAAAAAACAATGTTCCAGACGTGGTTTGTTCGAGTCCCGGCTCTATGCAACTTTCGCCGTAACCAATCTGAAGCGGGCATGGGTGAACGACCAAATACTTCCATATTCGGAATTCCACTTTTGTCGCACAAATACATAAAAACACGCGTATAATCACGGCAAACACCTTTTCTGCGTTCAGCGGTATATTGAGGAGAAAAAACAGGGGCATTCAGGGCATTCTTTCGCGATTCGTCATACTTAAAATGAATTCCCAGGTACCCATAGAATAACCAGATGCGCTCTTCATCATTATTGCCCTTTCGATGAAGGTAATCATGTACACTATCGAGTTTAGTTATGTAATCTGCGGGAATAAAGGTTGCAATACTATCCAGATCACGCCATCTTGAAGTACGGTCTTGGCCAACAAGTCTTTCTGAGTAACAGGCCAAAATGCAGAGCGTAATAAGTAGTATTCGTGCAGTCATATTCGCAAAACGAACAACTATCAGAAAAGTAACCATCTCTTATTTCAATTAACAAAATTTTAACTCTAGTCATATCTTTTCGAACACAAGACTCCATTAGAATGGCCATTAAGCGCATATGCTATAGTGAATAGCCCTTAGATCTTCAAATCCCCGAATCCTCAAATTTTCAAATCCTTCAAACCGAATCCTTATCTTTGCACCTCAAAAATTTAGCTATGAGCGTTTTCGAACTTTCCGATCTTGAATTACAGCGAAGAGAAACCCTGAAAAAACTGCGTGAAATGGGCATCGATCCGTTTCCTGCGGCCTTGTATCCGGTGACTGATCACACAGCATCGATCAAGGATGATTTTCAGGACGGAAAGGAAGTGTGTCTAGCTGGACGTATGATGAGTCAACGTGTCATGGGGAAAGCCTCATTTGCTGAATTGCAAGATTCCACAGGAAGATTACAAGTGTATTTTAACCGTGATGAATTGTGTCCAGGAGAAGACAAGACGCTTTACAACGACGTATTCAAAAAGCTTCTTGACCTGGGTGATTTCATTGGTGTGAAAGGAACGGTATTTAAAACACAGGTAGGAGAGATCTCGGTGAATGTGAATGAGTTTACTTTATTGAGTAAATCGCTCAAACCGCTTCCGCTTCCTAAAACCGATGCCGAAGGAAAGGTGCACGATGCATTTACGGATCCAGAGCAACGTTACCGTCAGCGCTATGCCGACCTCGCTGTAAATCCGCATGTGAAAGAGGTATTTGTGAAGCGTACCAAACTCTTCAATGCCATGCGTCAGTTCTTCAATGATGCCGGGTATATGGAAGTGGAGACGCCTATTCTTCAAGCGATTCCGGGAGGAGCTTCGGCTCGTCCGTTCGTGACACATCACAATGCGCTAGACATTCCGTTGTACATGCGTATTGCGAATGAATTGTACCTGAAACGACTCATCGTAGGTGGTTTTGATGGCGTATACGAATTCTCCAAAAACTTCCGAAACGAAGGAATGGACCGTACGCACAATCCTGAGTTCACCGCTATGGAGATCTATGTGGCTTACAAGGATTACAACTGGATGATGGATTTCACCGAGCAATTACTCGAGCATTGTGCATTGGCGGTGAACGGTACCACAAAAGCTACTTTCGGTGAACACCAGATCGATTTCAAAGCACCCTACAAGCGTGTGACCATGCGTGATGCGATCCTTGAATTCACAGGCTTCGACATTTCCAAAAAAACTGAAGAAGAATTGTTCACTGCTGCCAAAGGAATGGGCTTGGAAGTGGACGCTACGATGGGTAAAGGAAAATTGATCGATGAGATTTTTGGAGCAAAGTGCGAAGGAAATTACGTACAACCAACCTTTATCACAGACTATCCGAAAGAGATGTCGCCACTTTGTAAGACACACCGTAATGATCCCGAACTAACCGAACGATTTGAGTTAATGGTTTGCGGAAAAGAGATTGCTAATGCCTACTCAGAGTTGAATGATCCGATCGATCAGCGCGAGCGTTTTGAAGAACAATTGAAATTATCTGAGCGCGGCGATGACGAAGCCATGTTCATCGATCAGGACTTCCTCAGAGCTCTTGAATATGGAATGCCACCAACCTCCGGATTGGGAATCGGAATGGATCGTTTGATCATGTTCCTTACCAATAATCCATCAATCCAGGAAGTATTGTTCTTCCCGCAAATGCGCCCGGAGGTCAAATCCCACAAG
>CAIYQV010000267.1 GCA_903928365.1 uncultured Flavobacteriia bacterium | reverse complement strand
GGTACAGGGAATATTTTAACTCCCTTAATTCCTTTAAGTTCCTCCTTAAGATCGCCCCCCTTCAGATAAAGGATTCCATTAGGAAGACTGTGATTTTTTTTAGAATGAAATTTACCCTTTGTCCATTTAAGAAATTCGGGCATCGCTGTAACAGCTCGACTCACCACGAAGTCAAATTTTTCCTGAATTTCTTCGGCGCGACAATGGATTCCCTTCACATTTTTAAGCCCGAGGGAATTGGCGATTTCATTTACTACTTTGATTTTTTTACCGATCGAATCAACAAGAATGAATTGCGTTTCCGGAAAAAGTATGGCCAATGGAATGCCGGGAAATCCGCCGCCCGTTCCAATGTCAAGAATCTTTGCATCCGGATGAAAAGTTATTACTTTGGCAATTGCCAGCGAGTGCAGTACGTGTCGTTCGTAAAAGTTTTCAGTGTCTTTACGGCTAATAACATTGATCTGTGCGTTCCAGTCCTCATAAAGCGATTTTAACGCGTTGAATTGATTTTGTTGTTTTTCGGTAAGCTCCGGGAATGCTTGTATGATGAATTCGAATGACATGTCGCCTTAGATGGAATCCTTGGTTTTATCCATCATGTTTGCTAAAAAGTCGCGCGCTCGAAAAAGCTGAGCTTTGACCGTTCCAAGTGGAAGATTTAGTTCTTCAGCGATCTCTTCATAGCTGAGTTCTTCGAAGTATCGTTTTTCGATCAATTCGCGATAGCGTGGTTTGAGCTTGCTAACAAGCATTCGCATGTGCACGACTTTTTGTCCGTGTATCACTGTTTGTTCAGGATCCATAGAGTGCGCTCTCGCGTCAACATAGATCACCTCTCCATCGTTAGTGGTGATTCCGGTATCCATGGAGGTTACCTTGATCCGCTTTTTACGGATGAAATCGATACAGTTGTTGGATGCAATCTTGAATAACCAGGTACTAAATGCAAAACTGGGAGAATATTGATCCAGACGGCTGAATGCTTTTCCGAAGGCTTCGATAGTGAGGTCATCCGCGTCATCCTGATGTTTAACCATTTTAAACATCATAAAATAAATGGATTCTCTGTAGCGGTCCATGAGTTCGGCATAAGCCGACTGATCGCCATTTCGAGCTGCTTCTACCAGTACGAGATCATGTTTCGCTTTGTCGGATAAATGTTCCGTTTCTACCATTTGTTAGCTTCCTTTTTCTCCGATGAGTAGAAGATCACAGGAATCAGGAGGGCATAGAATAAATCCCATAGAGGAAGGAATCGGACAAATGACGACTCCTTGATCTTTCCAAAACACCTGCCGAGTATCCACCATTTTACGAATGTAATGAACAGATACACAGACAATACTAACCATCGGAAGTCCGTATCAAACATCAAAATAACGAAGGAAACGGTTAGCATTAGCAGGCTGAAGGGATATATTCCTAACATCAGTTTTTTAATAACCTTGTAGCGACTTGAAGTAGTGTAATGTCGCGTTTTTTGTCCTATCCAGTTCAACCAGCTGTAGCTGCCTTTTGAGTAGCAATACGAACTTGAGTCTATATTGATACTGTAATTACTGCCCCGAGCACTTTCTTGTACAAATAGATCATCATCTCCTGAAGAAAGTGAATAGTGCGATTTGAATCCGTTGACTGAGTAAAAGAGTTTTTTTGAGTAGGCGATATTTCGACCAACACCCATGTAAGGCAATCGGGAAAGTGCCATGGCAAAGTAACTGAGTGCGATCCATGCAGTATCAAATCGAATAACACGATTCAAGAAGCCACGTTCCTTGGATATGGGAGCGTAGCCAAGCACAAGTTCCTTTCCGGGGATAAATCGGCTCGACATACTTTTCAGCCACTGATCTGTCGTTGGTTTGCAATCAGCATCCGTAAAAACCATGTGCTCGTATTTGGCTCCTTTGATCCCAAGAGTCAATGGAAGTTTCTTTCCGTAACGTGAGTGTTGGTTTTTTTCCAGTTCGATGTAGCGCAGATGGGTATACTGTCTGCAAAGCGCATCAAGAATATGAGATGATTCATCTACCGTGTGATGATTTACTACGATTACTTCAAACTTTGGGTAATCCTGGGAGAGTATGAACGGTAATTTTTCATACAGATTATCGGCTTCGTTTCGGGCGACAATGATCACGCTGACAGGCGGTAAACTGATGTCGTCAAGAGTTGGCCGTTCTTTGTAAAAGGACAATTTACCAAATACCACCAGGGTGTAGGCAAAATTGATCAAAGCCATTAAGGCAAAGAACAAAAAAATAAAAAATGGAAGTCCAATCTCGAAGGTCGGAAGGAAATGCATTCTCGCAAAGCTTTGTGCAAAGATGGGATGCTTATCCAAATACCTGTATCTTTGCGGCGTTATTTTTTCAACATCTTATGCACTTCGATCTGATCGCAAATGACCCGAAATCCAATGCAAGAGCAGGATTGCTGCATTCTGAACATGGTACGATCGAGACACCGATTTTTATGCCGGTAGGAACAGCTGGTTCGGTAAAGGGGGTGCATCAGCAAGAATTGCGTGATGATGTAAATGCCCAGATCATTTTGGGAAATACATATCATTTGTTTTTGCGACCTGGTCTTGAGGTGCTTGAGGCAGCGGGTGGATTGCATCAGTTTATTGGTTGGGAACGTCCGATACTTACCGATAGTGGCGGGTATCAGGTGTATTCGTTAAGCGGATCGAGAAAGATCAACGAAGAAGGGGTGAAGTTTCAGTCGCATATTGATGGGAGTTATCATTTTTTTACCCCGGAGCGAGCGATTGATATTCAGCGCAGTATTGGTGCGGATATAGTCATGGCATTTGATGAATGTACGCCATATCCTTGTGAATATTCGTATGCGCGAAATTCCATGAAAATGACCCATCGCTGGTTGCAACGTTGTTTTGATCAGATGGAGCGGACAGAGCCGAAATACGGCTATGAGCAATCACTTTTTCCTATCGTACAGGGGAGTGTGTACAAAGACCTTCGAACAGAATCCGCTGAAACGATTGCTTCTTTCAATGCAGTTGGAAATGCCATTGGAGGTTTGTCTGTTGGAGAACCTGACGAGGAACTCTACGAAATGACTGAACATGTTACGGCGATCTTGCCAAAGGATAAGCCTCGTTACTTAATGGGGGTGGGGACACCTGTGAATTTGCTTGAATGCATTGCCTTAGGTATCGATATGTTTGATTGTGTCATGCCAAGTCGAAATGCGCGACATGGAATGCTTTTTACATCGGAAGGCATCATAAATATCAAGAACCAAAAGTGGGAGAAGGACTTCTCTCCTTTGGATCCAAATGGAACTGCTTATGTGGATCAGGTATATACGAAAGCTTACCTTCGCCACCTTGTCAAGGCCAAAGAAAACCTTGCTATTCAGATTGCTACCATTCATAATCTGGCTTTTTATCTCGAATTAATGAAGCAAGCCAGAAAGCAGATCGTTGCTGGTACTTTTACCGAATGGAAAGATAAAATGGTCCCAAAACTGAAGAACAGACTTTGATCCTATGTTGAAGATCCTCGACAGATATATTATTCGAAAGTTCTTGTCGACCTTCTTTTTTATGCTGGGGATCATTATGCTTCTTGCAATGGTCTTCGATTTGTCGGAAAGACTGAGTGAATTTATTGATAATCAAGCTCCTTTGAGTGCGATAATTCTTGATTATTACGTCAATTTCATTCTCTTTTACGGAAACCTTTTTTCCTCGATGATCATATTTGTTTCTGTGATTTGGTTCACAGCAAAGCTTGCTCAGGATACAGAGATCATTCCCATGTGGAATAGTGGTAAGCCTTTCGTACGGTTTTTAAGGCCTTATATGATTGCTGCAACGGTAATTATGCTGATATCGCTGGTAATGAATCATTTTATACTTCCCAAATCGAACCGCACACGATTGGATTTTGAAGAGAAGTATTATCGTGATGCCATGTCGGTGAATGATTACCATGCGGAGTATCCCGGAAATCAAGTCGTGTATTTTTCAAGTTATTATCAGGAAGATAATCTTGCCAATGACTTCGTACTTGAGCAATGGAATGATCAGAATAGGATCACCTATTTTTTGAAGGCGCGGACTGCAGAAAACATTACTGGAACCAATAAATGGGTGCTCAAGGATTTTTATGAACGAAAAGTGGGATATCCTAATGATGTGGTAAGGGAAGGTCACTGGAAGGATACGGTTTTTAATTTCAAAATTGAGGAAATGGCCCAGCGTGAAAATATTGCTGAAGCTATGACTTACACGGAATTAAGATCGTTTATTGACCGTGAAAAGGAAAAAGGTTCAGGGAATGTGCCAATGTATGAGATTGAACTGTATCAGCGTACGTCATATCCATTTGCAGCATATGTTCTAACGATTATTGGAGTAACTGTTTCCTCGCGTAAAAAGAGAGGTGGGATCGGAGTGAATATCGCTCTTGGATTAATGATCATCTTTGTGTACATCTTTGCAATGAAAGTGACTACTGTTGCAGCTATGAATGTCGGTTTTCCGGCTTCGGTCGCTGTCTGGGTGCCGAATGTACTTTTCGGGGCGGTAGCTTATGTTTTATATCGAGTGGCTCAAAAATGATCCGTCCGGGCCTTTTCTTTCTTTTTAGTTTTACTTTTTGTTGCTCAGTGTTTTCGCAGATCGTTAACATTGAAAACCGGCGCATATATGATGATACATTAGGTTGGAGTGGTGCACTCGATGGGAACTTTTCAGTCATGCAAAACAAAGAAATGTTGATCAACGGTGGGTTTCGTCCGCGAGTGCAATACAAGACGAATCGCCATTATTTCTTATTGTTAACGGATTGGTTCTATTCCAAGGCTCCTAACGCTGTTTATGCCAATTCAGGCATGTTGCATTTGAGATATGCGTGGCGCCTGCCTTCCAAAATGAAGGGCAAGAAAAGTCCCTGGAAATGGGAGTCATATACTCAGCTTCAATACAATCAGTTGCTTGATCAACGGCTCAGGGCTTTGACTGGTACAGGCTTGAGGTTGAAAGCTATCGATAATGCAAAATGGAGGGTTTTTCTGGGTTCTTCGATTTTCTTTGAGCACGAAGAATTGCGAACGAATTCATCGCAAATAAATGGGATAAGATGGAGTAACTATTTATCTTTCTTTGCGGTACTTTCAAAGGAAATTTCTTTGACATCCATTGTTTATGCTCAGCCATTGGTAGAGCGTTTTGAAGATGTCCGTTTTATGGGCCAATTTACGCTGGCGATCAATGTGTTCAAAAGGACCGATCTTAAGTTTGAATTCAATCATTTTTATGATGCTTTTCCTCCGAATGGAGTGCGCAACCTCATCTTCAACGGGGCAATGGGTTTTAGGGTACGACTCGGTGAATAAAGCATGTTGATAAATCATGTCTTCGCCTTGATTTGAGGCCCTTTTTCAAGAAAATATTTGCTTACTTTTGTCTCTCATTGAAAATCTATGGAAAGCACATTAAATCAGGAAGCAACACTGGAACAAGCAATGGACTTAGGCTTGCGTGAAGATGAGTTTGGAATGATCAAAGAAATTCTTGGTCGTACACCCAACTTTACGGAGACTGCCGTTTACTCTGTGATGTGGTCTGAACACTGTTCGTACAAGAACTCGATCGTATGGCTGAAAAAATTGCCAAAGGACGGTCCGCATATGTTGGTTAAAGCCGGTGAAGAGAATGCGGGATTGGTAGATATTGGCGATGGACTCGGATGTGTTTTTAAGATTGAATCGCACAATCACCCAAGTGCACTGGAACCTTATCAGGGCGCAGCAACTGGAGTTGGTGGGATCAATAGAGATATTTTCACCATGGGAGCAAGGCCTGTTGCCCAATTGAACTCACTTCGTTTTGGGAATATTGAGAATGCACGAACAAAGTGGTTGGTGAAAGGGGTGACGAAGGGTATTGGTGATTATGGAAATGCTTTCGGAATTCCGATCGTCGGAGGAGAAGTCTTCTTTGATGATTCTTACAACACAAATCCACTTGTGAATGCCTTCTCCGCTGGGATCATTGATACAAAAAAGATTATTTCAGCCAAAGCGAAGGGGCCTGGAAACCCTGTTTTCATTGTAGGTTCAGCTACTGGTAAGGATGGTATCGCAGGTGCAGCTTTTGCATCGAAAGACATTACAGAGGATTCCGCAAATGACCTTCCATCGGTTCAGGTAGGTGACCCGTTCATGGAGAAACTTTTGTTGGAAGCGACCATGGAACTCTCCCAAACCGATGCGATAGTTGGAATGCAGGACATGGGTGCTGCGGGAATTACTTGTTCGACTTGTGAGATGAGTGCAGGAGGTGGAGTAGGGATGGATATCCATTTGGATCGAGTACCAACTCGTCAGGAAAACATGCTCCCATATGAGATCTTACTTTCTGAATCTCAGGAACGTATGTTGGTGGTTGTTCACAAGGGTAAAGAAGAATTGGTTAAAAATATTTTTACAAAGTGGGACCTGCACGCTGAAGAGATTGGTGTGGTGACGGACTCAGGTCGTGTACGCTATTTTATGCACGATGAGATGGTGGGTAATGTGCCTGCTGAATCATTGGTGTTGGGTGGTGGTGCGCCTCAATATGTGAGAGATTACAAAGAACCGGCTTACTACGAAGAATATAAAAAATTTGATATCGAACAGGTGAAACAACCTGAAGATTTGAAAGAAGTAGCATTTAAACTTCTTCAATATCCGAATATTGCATCCAAGCGATGGGTCTATGAACAATACGATTCCATGGTGGGAACACGTACCATGACGACGAATCGCCCTTCTGATGCAGGTGTGGTGAATATCAAAGGAACAAATAAAGCATTAGCGATGACGGTTGATTGTAATTCCCGTTATGTCAATGCTGATCCTGAGATTGGAACCATGATCGCGGTTTCTGAAGCTGCACGCAACATCGTTTGTTCAGGAGGTGAGCCAAGCGCAATCACAAACTGTTTGAATTTCGGCAATCCGTACAATCCTGAATCCTATTGGCAATTCGTAGGGGCGATCAAAGGAATGTCAGCTGCTTGTTTGAAATTTGAAACACCCGTAACAGGAGGAAACGTTTCTTTCTACAATCAAACGGTTACCAATGGAGTTGAAGTGCCTGTGTTCCCGACTCCGACGATCGGTATGATTGGAATGTTGGAGGATAAGGATCAAGTCATGACTCTTGATTTCAAACAAAAAGGAGATCTGATCTTCGTTATCGGTGAGAATGTGAATGACATTGCTTCCTCCGAATACCTGGCATCTTATCATGGCATTAAGGCTTCTCCGGCTCCTTACTTTGATCTGGATAAAGAATATGCCATGCAGCATGTGGTGAAAGGATTGATTCGTCATGAGTTGGTCAATGCAGTGCATGATGTGGCAGACGGTGGATTATTCGTTACATTGGTTGAAATGTCAATGCCTCGTGACCTTGGATTTGATATCGTTACAGATTCAGAGATCCGTGAGGATGCCTTCTTGTTTGGTGAAGCGCAAGGGCGTGTTGCGGTAGCAGTAAGTGAGGACAGAGAAGAGGAGTTTATCGAGTTTATGATGGAATCCGGAGTTAATTTCACGTTGCTTGGACACGTTACAAAAGGTAAAATGATGGTAGATGACCAGCATTACGGATTCATTGCAGAAGCAAAAGCGCTTTACGACAACGCGCTCGGAAAGCATCTGGAAAACTAATTTAAAGAACATTCCTCATGGAATATAACACAACGAGAGGACGATTGATCCTTCCTGAATACGGCAGAAACGTGCAAAACATGATTGCACATGCGATGGAGATTGCAGATCGCGATGAGCGAAACCGTGCAGCTCAGGCCATCATTGAGGTGATGGGGCAATTGAATCCTCATTTACGAGATGTGGACGATTTTCGACACAAATTGTGGACCCACTTGTTTGTGATGTCTGACTTTCAATTGGAGGTAGATTCCCCGTATGAGATTCCAAAACAAGAAGTGCTCAACGAGAAGCCTGGTTTAATGGAATATCCGAAAAGCAAGATACGTTACGGACATTATGGTCAGTATACTCAAAAAATTCTTGAGAGCGCAAAAGATGTTACGGATCCAAACGAGAAAGAGTATTTGAAAAATACGATGGCGAATTTCATGAAAAAACAATTCCTCGCTCACAACAATGATGCGGTAGAAAATCATGTGATCGCAGATCAACTCAAAGAAATTTCCAAAGGAGAATTAATTCTTGAAAATCCGGATGAACTGGTTAATACGAATACCATTCTTCGTTCAATGGGAATGAACCAGAACAAGCGAAGCAAGGGTAGTTTCAAGCAAAAGCAAAAAAAGAAATTCAAAAAATAGCACATGGCATCTTTTGAGATTCACGGGGGTAAACCTTTGAAAGGTGAGCTGATCCCACAGGGAGCAAAGAATGAGGCGTTACAGGTATTGTGCGCGCCATTATTAACAGCTGAAAAAGTAACGATTTCGAATGTTCCGGATATCGTGGATGTGAACAAGCTTATCAGCTTGTTGCAAACCATGGGCGTGAAGATCGAGAAGGTTGAAAAAGGCACATTTATCTTTCAAGCGAAGGATATTGATTTGGCTTACCTGGAATCCGAAGATTTCAAGAAAAGAGCAAGTGCACTGAGAGGCTCGATCATGATTGTTGGACCGCTACTGGCACGATTTGGTAAAGGATTTATTCCGAAACCGGGTGGAGATAAAATTGGTCGCAGAAGATTGGATACTCACTTTGAAGGATTTCAAATGTTGGGTGCAAAGTTCAACTACGATGCGGGTGAGCACTTCTATTCCATTGAAGCTAAAAAACTGAAGGGAACCTACATTCATTTGGATGAAGCTTCCGTAACAGGAACGGCCAATGTGGTCATGGCGGCTGTAATGGCTGAAGGAAAAACAACGATTTACAACGCAGCTTGTGAACCTTATTTGCAGCAGTTGTGTAAGATGTTGAACTCCATGGGAGCCAAGATCGAAGGGATTGGTTCGAACATGCTTCATATCGAAGGAGTGAAGGAACTAGGTGGCTGTTACCATCGTCTGCTTCCGGATATGATCGAGATCGGCAGTTTTATTGGTCTGGCAGCCATGACAGGATCCGAGATCACGATCAAGGATGTGAGCTGGGACAATTTGGGAATCATTCCGAATGTTTTCCGTCGTTTGGGGATCCAACTCGAGCGTAGAGGTGATGACATTTTTATTCCTGCACAAGAGAGTTATGAGATCGATACCTTTATTGACGGTTCGATTTTAACCATTGCTGATGCGCCATGGCCCGGATTTACACCAGACTTGCTTTCCATCGTGTTGGTTGTCGCTACACAAGCAAAAGGTTCAGTGCTGATCCATCAGAAAATGTTTGAATCGCGTTTGTTTTTCGTAGATAAGCTCATCGATATGGGTGCTCAGATCATTTTGTGTGATCCGCATAGAGCAACGGTGATCGGTTTGAACAAACAGCATTCATTGAAAGGAATTCAGATGACTTCACCTGACATCCGTGCGGGTGTTTCCTTGCTGATTGCAGCGCTCTCTGCGAAAGGTAAGAGCGTTATTCATAACATCGAACAGATAGACAGAGGTTACCAGGATATCGAACTTCGTTTGAATAACCTGGGAGCAGATATTAGAAGGGTGGGGTAATTACAGTTATTTGGGCAATTGTTCATCATTAAGATGAACATCGAGCATGGAATATAGAGCATGGAATAGTTGAGATGCATTAACCGATTAGTTCAATTGTATCCTTTCTAATTGAGCAACGAAAAAAGTTCAAATCGTCAAATTATTAAATTTTCAAATCATCAAATGATCAAATTAATGAATCTCAAATTCACAGCAATCTTTGTTCTTTGCTCTTTGTTCATTGTTCCGCTATTATCCTCATATAGAAAGGAAGAATTAAAATTAACCTCCTCCGGAGAAACCAAAAAAGCTCCCGAGATCGAATTGGTTTCGCCTTCGGGTAAAAAGATCAAGCTTTCTAAGTTGAAAGGCAAAATGGTGCTCATTGATTTCTGGGCTTCGTGGTGCGGACCATGTCGAAGAGAGAATCCGAATGTGGTTGAAGCATACAAGAAATACAAGTCAGCCAAATTCACCAATGCAAAAGGATTTGAAGTCTTCAGTGTTTCACTAGATCGAGAGGAAGCACCCTGGAAAAAGGCCATCGCTGATGATTTTCTGATCTGGAAGAATCACGGTTGGGATAAAGACGGAATTGCTTCTAAAGCATATAATGTTTATTCGATCCCATCAGGATTTCTTGTGGATGGCGATGGGAATATCGTTGCCCAAGGTCAGGAACTCCGAGGTTTAGGTCTGCATATCGCGCTAGACAAACACATCAAAAAATAACATGAAAGAAAAATTGCTCGGAAGGAGCGGGGGTGTATGTGAAATCTGCGCGTCTGACTTAGTACCAACCCCCTTTTTGATTGAACCGGGAAACAGTACCAACGTTGATCATCACGTTCTTCTATGCACCACATGTAGCGGACAAGTTTCAGATCCAAATGCGATGCAGCCAAACCATTGGCGTTGTCTAAATGAAAGTATGTGGAGTGAAGTTCCTGCAGTGCAGGTGCTGGCATGGCGTATACTACATCGTTTAAAAGAAAATGATTGGGCACAGGACCTGCTCGATATGCTTTACCTGGAAGATGAAACGTTGAACTGGGCCAAGGCTACCGGTGAAGACCGTGAAAAAGAAGAAGTATTAGTTCATTTTGATAGTAATGGAACGGTCCTGGAGAATGGAGATACAGTTGTACTGATCAAAGATTTGGATGTTAAAGGAGCAGGATTTACAGCTAAAAGAGGCACATCCGTTCGAAATATTCGTCTTGTGCATGACAACCCGGAACACATTGAAGGAAAGATCAATGGTCAGGGGATCGTGATACTCACACAGTATGTGAAGAAATAGCAACCTATTTTTATAAGACGCACTAAGCTCAAAAAATCGGTTTATTTTCGGATTAATCCTAAAAAAAAACGTTTTATATTTGGATTGATTCCAAAATAATACGAAATTTGATGAAAATGATCATTCATGATCCAACGAAATATTCATCAAAAAATCACCGATAAACTTTTTAAAGGAAAGGTAATCATCCTCTTGGGACCGAGACAAGTTGGCAAAACCACTTTGTTGAAAGAACTCATTAAAGACAGAAACGACGCGCTTTGGTTGAATGCGGATGAACCGGATATTCAAGCTGTGTTTGAGAATGCGACATCATCGCGATTGAAGAATTATTTTGGAACGAATAAATTGGTCGTTATAGACGAAGCACAAACTTTAACGGATATTGGAATAAAACTCAAGATTATTAACGATACATTGACAGATATTCAACTCATTGCAACTGGATCATCCGCCTTTGAGATCAAGAACAAAACGAATGAACCCCTAACAGGTCGTAAATGGCAATTTCAATTGTTCCCTTTTTCCTTTGCTGAACTTGTAGAGCACTATGGATTGATTGAAGAAAAAAGGATGTTGCCTGTTCGATTATTGTATGGTTCCTATCCGGAGATCACACAACATCTCGGGGAAGAGAAAGATCGATTAAAATTGCTAACAGATAGTTATCTGTACAAGGACATCTTGATGTACGAAGGGTTGAAGATGCCGGATAAACTCATTCATTTATTGCAGCTTTTGGCATTCAGAATAGGAACTGAGATTAACTATAATAACCTCTCAAAGGAATTAAAAATAGATAACTCAACCGTCGAAAAATACATCCAGTTATTGGAGGATTGCTTCATCATTTTCCGCCTAAAAGCGCTCAGCAGAAATCACTCGAAAGAACTAAAAAAAGGGCGCAAGATTTATTTCTTCGACAATGGGGTCGTCAATGCTTTACTTGGGAATTTCAACTTACCAGAAAATCGCTCCGACATAGGTGCTTTATGGGAAAATTATGTGATCAGCGAGCTATACAAAAAGTACAGCTACGAAAACCGTTGGGCGAACTTTTATTTCTGGCGCACACAGGACCAGCAGGAGATCGATCTGGTTATTGAGGAAAACCAGGTGTTTCACGCCTTTGAAATCAAATGGAGTAAAAACTCAAAAGCACGATTAAGCAAAACATTTTCAAGGAATTATCAAAATCATACCTTTCATGTGATTACTCCCGATACAATCGAGGATTATTTGCTCTAGGTGTATTCAATCATTTTCTTTTCCTCACTTCGCCAATCGATCCCTTAAATTTTAGTTGGTTATAAGAAATAAGGCAACCACTTTTGCACAGAACCAGTCTGAAAACCAAGCGAAGATGCGAATGCACGAAGCGCGGCGGTACCACTTTGCTTTACTCGCCATGAAATTTTTTTGTATCTTAATTATACCTGGTTTGGAGTTGTGTGTTGTTTATGATGTTGACCATTAAATTGTTACGTTTAAAGCATACGCCGGCCTTGGATTTTTCGATTTTCAATCCGCACTGTGTTTCGTAGTTTTGGAGGAAGCCGAAGGATCACTGACAAAACAGAAACACAGAAGGAGCAGAAAAGGGTTCGGACAGGATAAAAATTGGAAGACGAATAAAATAATCCCGAACCCAGAACAAATCCAAAGCCTTGATTTTTTGAATACTTTTTGACTTGTGCTGAGCATAGCCGAAGCATCAAGCAAAAAGTATTAGGGCTCCTTCGCTGCAAGATGGTTAAGAAAAATCATTTCCCTACCTTTGCCCCGTGGTAAAGATCCGCAACATAGAATTGGGTGAATTTCCCTTGCTACTTGCACCGATGGAGGATGTGAGTGATCCGCCGTTTCGTGCACTTTGCAAGAAGCATGGAGCTGATCTGATGTATACCGAATTTATTTCTTCGGAAGGTTTGATCCGTGATGCGGCGAAAAGCGTTCAGAAACTCGATATCTACGAATACGAACGCCCGGTGGGAATTCAGATCTTTGGTGGAGAGATCGAAAGCATGAAGGAAGCGGCAAAGATCATTGAGCGTACGAATCCCGACCTGATTGATATCAATTTTGGTTGTCCGGTGAAGAAAGTAACCTGCAAAGGTGCTGGTGCCGGCATGCTGCAAAACATTCCCAAACTCATCAAAATGACGGAGGAGATCGTGAAGATCACCAATCTTCCGGTGACCGTCAAAACGCGTCTTGGATGGGATGAGAACTCAAAATTCGTGGTTTCAACCGCAGAGGCTCTTCAGGATGTCGGGATCGAAGCGATTTCTATCCATGGACGAACGAGAGTGCAGCTTTACAAAGGCGAAGCCGACTGGACACTCATCGGTGAGGTGAAAAATAATCCGCGAATGAAGATTCCTGTCTTTGGAAATGGAGACATCGATTCTCCGGAGAAGGTAGTCGAATACAAGAACCGATATGGCGTCGATGGCATCATGATTGGTCGAGCGAGTATCGGATATCCCTGGTTCTTCAATGAAGTCAAACATTTCATGAATACCGGAGAACATGTGCCTTCTCCTACCATTAAGGATCGTGTAGAAGTGGCTCGAGATCATCTTCTCATGTCTGTTAAGTGGAAAGGCGAACACCTTGGAATAGCCGAAATGAAGCGTCATTATACCAATTACTTCAAAGGCATAGCCCATTTCAAGGAGTACAGAATGAAACTGGTAACTTCATTCGATCTTCAGGAAGTATTGGATACCCTTGACTACGTAGCTTCACACGAAGAGGAATTTCAGTTTGCCTAGGCATTACTCGGTCGTCTCCCCATCAAAATAGTCTCCTTTTTCTCTGGCTTCTTCTTTAGATGAACGTGAAACCTTGTCCTTATGTATTGGTCGGGCGCTAAGCAAAAACAGTTTTAATTCCATGGTGTCATTATTGTTTAGAATGTTGTGTCTCGCTCCTGCAGGAATGAAAACCGCATCATTCTCTTCAAGATCATAGGCTTCATCATTCACCAAACAGGTGCCACTTCCAGACTCAATATAGACAAATTGATCGGCACGTTTGTAGGTTTTCCAACCGATATCTTCTCCGGATTCGAGGCTCATGATCATTAATTGCAATTGCCTTCCTGTGTAAAGCACACTTTTGAAATCATAATTCTCAAAGGTGGCTTCTTCCAAATCTAAAAACAGCCCCTTTTTTTTGCTATCCGAAATTCGTTTCTTGTACTTGAGCTGTCGAAAGGTCGTTTCTTCTTTTTTACCGGAATTTCTCGAACATCCAGTCACAAAAAGCAGAGACGGGAGAAGCAGGCATAACAATCTTATTTTCATATCATTCGTTTTCGACAAATCTAAGTACCATGTTTACCGAAAAGAAGGTTGTTTGATTTGAAAACAGTTATGTTTTATCAATTTTTCTCGTTCATTGAAAATCACTTTTGCGCAGAACCAGACTTAAGGTCAGATCGAGAGTGAGAGTGAGTGCGGAAAAATCATCTAATTTCAATCACCTTGCTCTTTGTTCCTTGTTCTTTGCTCATCCAAAGGCAGGTTCCTTGCAAAAGGGAAAGGGCTTTTGCTACTTTTCGCCAGTGAAAAGTAGGTGGAGTAAATAGTCTATAACGAATGCTTTACCTATTTTTAGCGTTCAAAAAACAAAACAAATGCAGCGTTATCAAAGTTACGCCCTCGGTCAGTGGTTCGATGGGGAAGGAGTAGAGTCCAGTTTATACAATGCGATCAATGGTGAGAAGATCGGTGAGATCTCCAGTGTTGGATTGGATTACGCGGCTATGCTGGAATATGCCAAAAAGAACGGCGGCTATGCGTTGCGCAAAATGACCTTTCAGGAACGCGGCAGAATGCTGAAAGCATTGGCTATGCATCTGCTGGGAAACAAAGAAAAATACTATCAGGTAAGTGCTTGGACAGGAGCGACACGCGTAGATTCCTGGATCGATATTGAAGGTGGAATTGGTAACCTTTTCGCGAATGCTTCTCTGCGTCGTCAATTTCCGGATCTGCCTTACTATGTAGATGGAACAGCCGCTCCTTTGTCAAAGAATGGAACGTTTATCGGACATCATATCATGGTGCCAAAACGTGGTGTGGCGGTGCATATCAATGCTTTCAATTTCCCTGTTTGGGGGATGCTGGAGAAGATC
>CAIYQV010000266.1 GCA_903928365.1 uncultured Flavobacteriia bacterium | reverse complement strand
GCGCAAATATGAAGAGGCTTGTTTATTAAAAGGAACAATGCATCAAAAAGAACATGCTTTTGGAGCAGAGGCTTTTGTTAGAAAATTCGGAAAAAATTTATTCTGATATTAAATTTTATTTCTGTAAAGAGAAAGATCAATAACACCTGCCATTAGTTTTGTATCAAGTTTAATTTGAAGAAAATTGGAGATAGATTGTGCATTTACAACAGGATTTTCTAAAATATCGCGATAATCGCATTCCATCAAACTCATATTGTTTTGCTCACTTACCCAATTAGTAATACGATTTCGTTCAGCAGTAAATAATGCGGATAATTTATCTGCAGGCATATTAGCACCAGTAAGTCCTGCACGTTGCAACATTTTTGTTTGACTTGCTACGACTTCCTCGACATTACGATGAATAAAAATAATTTTATACTGATAGTTGGAAGGTAAATCAGGAAGTAAAGCATGAATAACTTTGACAACATTTCCTTTTGCTAATGGAAGCCACTCTTTATTGCTACGGAGATTTTTAACCAGTTCGAATTCCAAATATCCTTTTGGATTATCTTCATCGGGCAAACGATTTTCATCTGTTAAAAGTGTTGCTCCACCCGCCTCGAGCATTTGCATGAGCAAACTGGTACCTGATCTTGGTAAACCCGAAACAATTATTATTTCATCTGATTTCACACAACGAAACTATTAAAAATAGAATGAACACCACTTTATGAGTGTATACACTCATTCTTTAAATTAATATTATCATTTCTAAAAAACAATAAAAAAAACTTGCATCGTCTTTAAGTTTTCTCGTAATTGCAAAAAAATATTAAATTGTGAATCAACCAACCATTACCATAATAAACACACATTTTACTAGAATCATTTAATTTGTCATTGATGAAAATCAGATGGCATTTATAGCTATTTAAAAATAAACCAATAATAATAAATCAATGAAAAAAAAATCTACTACTCTAGGGCAGTACTTCAAGAATTTGGTTTCGCAGGTAATGCGTTCTGATTCTACTTCAGGAAGCAATATTGCTTCTGATGAGAAGCCTAGCCTAAAAAATAGACTTGCGAAGCACTTAGTTACTGGCGCAGCAGCCTTGGCAATAGCTGGTAGCGCAAATGCTGCCATTGTAAACTGGAATTGCAATTTAGTAGTTCCGAACAATATTGATGGTTTATATGTCAATGTAGAGACTCAAGTATCTGGCAGCGCGGCTGGAACTGTACCGGGATGGGATATAAATCCTTATGGTACCAGTACTACTGCTATGAGCTGGTTTGGAGCGACTGGTGGCGGCTGTGTAACTGGACTTGGACAAGGAGGAACCTCAGTTGCGGTTGCTAGTTTGTCACTTGCCACAGTTGTAGGTCCGTCATCTACTTTTGCAAACACTGCATCTAGTGTAACAGCTGGCGGCTGGGTGTTGAATGCAAATAACTATTTCGGTTTTCGCTTTGTTGCAGCAGACGGTTTAACGCACTATGGTTGGGGTAATATGTTAATAGGTGCTAATATGGGAGTAAGAACTCTGGTATCTATTGCTTATGAAACCATTGCTGCAACACCGATTAACGTCGGAGATGCTGGACTATCCAGTTGTACAGCTCCAACATTATCTGCAACAACAGTTGCTGCAATATGCGCTGGAAATGCAAATGGTTCTATTGATTTAACAGCAACTAATGGTTCTCCTGCTCCAACGTTTGCTTGGTCAGGTCCAAATAGTTTTACAGCAACAACAGAAGATTTAAGCGCATTAGCAGCTGGCTCTTATACAGTAATTGCCACTTCAGGTACTTGTACATCAACTGCCACTTATACGGTAGTAGCAGGTGCTCAACCTACAATTCCAACATTAGCTTGTTACGAAACGGCAACATTTAATAGTACAACATGTTCATGGGATGTAACTGGAACACCACCAACCCAACCAACAGGATTAGCATGCTATGAAACACTAACATTAAATAATACAACCTGCTCTTGGGATATTTCAGGTTCACAGCCTACGCAACCAACACTTGCTTGCTACGAGACAGCATCATTCAACTCATCAACTTGTGTTTGGGATGTAACAGGTTCTCAACCTTCAATGCCAACATTAGCTTGCTACCAAACAGCTAACTTCAACTCATCAACTTGTGTTTGGGATGTAACAGGTGCTCAGCCTTCAATGCCTACATTAGCTTGCTACGAGACAGCATCATTCAACTCATCAACTTGCGTTTGGGATGTAACAGGTGCTCAGCCTTCAATGCCTTCATTAGCTTGCTACGAGACAGCATCATTCAACTCATCAACTTGCGTTTGGGATGTAACAGGTGCTCAACCTACTCAACCTACATTAGCTTGTTATGAGTCTGCGAACTTTAATACTGGTACTTGTCAATGGGATGTTACAGGCACACAACCTCAAGCTCCAACAGGACTTGCTTGCTATGAGACAGCCAACTTCAATTCTTCTACTTGCCAATGGAATGTAACAGGATCTCAACCAGCGTCTCCTAGTACTGCTGTAGATATTAATGTTACTATTACTGGTACTTGCGGAGGTCTTTCAAGTACTTTTGTTAATTCAGGTTTATTGAATGGTTATTATGATTTTCAATACAACTTAAATGGTTCTATATTCCATATTTCTTACTCGGGAACTGAATGGGTATTATGGATATCTGATTATTTCAACAACGGATTTATGAGCAGCGGTAGTGCTTCGAATGGTCTTTATCCGCCAACAACGGGTTGGACTCCGACGGGTTGCCCTGATGGTTCTTTATCATGGAACTATGCTCCTTTATTAGCTTGTTATCAAAATGCAAATTTCAACACAACAACTTGTTCGTGGGATATTACTGGTACGCAACCATCACAACCTTCTTTAGCTTGTTATGAAACTGCAACATTCAATACAACTACTTGCCAATGGGATGTAACAGGCACACAACCTTCACAACCAAGTTTAGCTTGTTATGAAACTGCAACATTCAATACAACTACTTGTACTTGGGATGTAACAGGAAGTCAACCAACACAACCAACACTTGCTTGTTATGAGTCGGCGAACTTTAATACAACAACTTGTTCTTGGGATGTAACGGGTTCACAACCTTCACAACCAAGTTTAGCTTGTTATGAAACTGCAACATTCAATACAACTACTTGTACTTGGGAT
>CAIYQV010000265.1 GCA_903928365.1 uncultured Flavobacteriia bacterium | reverse complement strand
TCTCTAACCATTTTCCAAAACGTCCCGAACCGGTTGATTCCGGTTTCCAGTTAATGGTATTGTTCAATTGGATCATGCGCTCTTTCACATCAGTCACTCGGATGAACCAGGAATCAAGCGGATAATATAATACCGGTTTATCTGTTCGCCAGCAATGCGGATAACTGTGGACGTATTTCTCCACTTTAAACGCCTTGTTCTCCGTTTTCAGTTTGATCGCAATTTGTACATCCGCTGATCTTTCAGGAGCGTCCGAATCATTGTAGTATTCGTTTTTCACGAACATGCCGGCCAGTTCACCCATTTCCGGACGGAATTTCCCTTGCAGATTCACAAGCGGAACAAGGTTTCCACGTTCATCCTTTACCAACATAGCAGGCACTCCAGCATCTGCAGCTACTTTCGCATCATCCGCACCAAAGGTTGGCGCGATGTGTACGATTCCGGTACCGTCCTCCGTTGTTACAAAATCACCACTGATGACTCGAAAAGCTTCCTCTGGTTTTTCAGCCGGAAGTGCATATGGTAGCAATTGCTCATATTGAATCCCAACCAGATCCGCCCCAACACATTCACCAGCAACAAAATAAGGAATCACCTTGTCACCTGAATTATAGGAACTCAATTCATCTTCAGATGCTACTTGCTGATACCCTTTACTAAACTGATATCCAAGTAGATTTTTGGCAAGGATAACTGAAATGGGTTCAAAAGTATACTGGTTGTAGGAATGAACCAATACATATTCGATCTTCGGTCCTACGCATAATGCGGTATTGGAAGGCAAAGTCCATGGAGTAGTTGTCCAGGCAAGGAAATGCGTCGTTTTCTCTCCTTGCATGGATGCAAAAGTGGTTTCATTCCATTTTTTCACCCTGAATTGAGCCACTACGGTCGTATCAGAGACATCTTTGTAACATCCTGGTTGATTCAATTCGTGAGATGAAAGTCCGGTTCCGGCCTTCGGAGAATACGGCTGGATCGTATAGCCTTTGTAGAGCAATCCTTTATTGTACAATTGACTTAATAACCACCATACGGATTCCATGTATTTTGAATCATAAGTAATATACGGATCATCCATATCCACCCAGTACCCCATTTTGGTTGTTAGGTCATTCCAGATGTCCGTGTAACGCATCACCGCTTCTTTACAGGCCTTGTTGTAATCCTCTACAGAGATCTTTGTTCCGATGTCTTCTTTGGTGATACCTAATTCTTTTTCGACACCAAGCTCTACCGGCAAGCCGTGCGTATCCCATCCTGCTTTACGTTTTACCTGATATCCTTTCAATGTTTTGTAACGACAGAAAATATCCTTGATCGAGCGCGCCATTACGTGGTGAATACCTGGTAAACCATTCGCTGAAGGTGGACCTTCAAAGAAAATGTAAGGTGTCTTTCCCTCACGCGTACTGATCGATTGTTCAAACACGTTTTCTTGCTGCCATTTTTCCAGAACGGCTGATGCTACGTTCGGGAGGTTCAAGCCCTTGTATTCAGGATATTTTTGAGACATGTCTTCCGTAAAAATTTGCGGTTGCGAAGATAGTGAATTCAGGCGAAAACGACTATACAAACACTAGTTGAAAGACAAGTCTGATCTGATTGCAAAAAATTTATCGAACTGAATAAAACTTATTTTCCAAACTATTCCATACCATCCGTAAGGACTAGTTTTTTAACCAACGTTCCTTTAGAGGTGATAATTCTGCAGTGATACAGTCCTGGTGTCTGATCAGATAAATCAATTGTATTTGAAAAAGTATCTGAAATTAAAATCAGAGCTCCTTTAGAATCCGTAACACGTAAAGAAATGAATTCGTCTGTTTGCATTTTAATGTAAAACAATCCATTTCCCGGGTTCGGAGCAATTTCGATGACGTCATTCAATTGGGTTTTCGTCAATCCTGAAATCGTAAATTGGAAATCTATTGACATTGCGGCACAACCATTTGAATCAGTTACTGCAACAGAATAGACTCCTGATACTAAAGGCGTATAGCTTTGTGCCGATGCTCCTGAGATCGCTGTACCATTCAAATACCATTGATAGGTAAGCTCCGGTGACGAAGTCAATACTGATGAACTCTCTGATATTAAAGGAATATTTGGCAAAGAAAAAACGGTTACGACTAACGAATCAACTGAAGTACAACCGAAAGCGGAGGTTCCTGTAACCGTGTATGTGGTAGTAGAACCTGGCGTAAACGTTACCAAGGCACCTGTAGAAGCACTTAGATACGTTGACGGTGACCATAAATAGGAAATTGCTCCTGTAGCATTCAAAACGACAGTTTCCATGCCGCAGACACTTGCATCATTGGCTACCACCAATGGCAACGGATGAACAGTAACAACCACCTGATCTGTTGCTGTACATCCTAATGTTGTTCCAATAACCGTATAGGTTGCCGTTATGGTTGGAGAAAAACTTACATTGTTCTCAACGGAATTATTCCACGTGTAGGTTGCTCCTCCACTTCCAGAAAGTATTACAGAATCTCCTTCACAAATATTTTGATCTATTCCCGCGCTTATATTTGGGAGAGGATTAACCGTAACAAACTGGCTTATACTAGCTGTGCAACCATTCGAGGTTCCTGTGACCACATAGGTCGTGCTTGTTGCCGGTGTAACACTGTATGACGCAGTAGCTGGTCCGCCTGACCATGAATACGTGTTGGCGCCAGTAGCTGTAAGCGTTGTAGAAGAACCGGAACACACACTTGTTACACCTGAAATCGTTATCGTTGGCGGAATATTGACCGTTACTGTTGTCGAGGAGGACGTTGAACCAAGACCTTGCGCATTATACACTGTAACCGAATATTGCCCGCTTGAACTCACCGTAATCGATTGCGTTGTTTGACCAGTCGACCATAGATAGGCTGACGATGCGCTAGCGGTCAGTATGACTGATCCTCCTGCACAAAAACTCAATGGCCCATTAGCCGATATTGATGGAACAGGTGGCGGACTAGACGATTGAGTGCTATGACACAACGAAAATTCAGACGTACTAGATGTGATTTGATCGGTAGCCAAAGCAGTGATTTGATGCCCGGCAGGTATTGATGTGGTGAAATGCGAGGAAATAGTTGCATTTCCTGAGGCATTGGTGGTAACTGTATCGCTGCCTATAAGTGTTTTGCCTTCGCCATTTCCGGAAGCATTGCAAGATCCATTGTCAAAAAATTGAATCGTGAAGTTTCGTGAAGCTTTACTGTTGAGTATTCCATTAATTGAAATTTGTGTTGCTGTAACATATGCACTGGAAATCACAGGATAATTCTGCAAATCATTAGGACCGGTATCTGCATCAAGATTATCATTAGGAAGAGGTGAATAATCACCTTCGATATCGATAGCGAGTTCACTCGAATTATAAATGGAGTTCGATAATAATATATTGCCATTGCCTGCGTCTGGCTGAAGAATGATCCCAAAATTATTATTGGCAATGACATTTCCTTCGGAAGGATTTATCCCACCAATAGTATTATCATGACTACCTCCCATTAAAAGAATTCCTCCGCTGAATGTGCCAACATCACCATTTCCGAGTACAGCGGTTTCACTGACATCTGTACCAATGTAATTCGATACTATACTATTCGACCAGGTGTTATCCAACCAAATTCCAGCTTCATCTATCGAATTCGCTACAATCGTATTTCCGGAAATATTATTTGAATACGTTGCGCCAGTTAATGCAATTCCAATACTTTGATTACCCAGACCTGAAATTCCATCCGCTGCTAGTCCGATGTAATTCGAGACAATTGAATTCGAAAAGGTTTCCGTACCATTAACGATGACCCCTTGAATACCTCCTGAAATAAGATTTTTTTCGCCTGTGGCGGCACCACCAATTGTTACAAAGCTGCAGGAATCATCTAGTTGAATGCTGTTTGCAATGGCCCCACTGGAACTCATTCCATCTGCAGTTGAACCAAAATAATTCCCGTAAATAAAATCAGATGAAGACTTTTTAAAATAGACACCTCCACCAATAAGATTTCGCGAAGCATTCGTTATGCCGCCAATAAAAATGGAATCTTGATTATAAATGTTCAGCAAACTCGGAACTGCCGTTAGACCATCCGTATCCATTCCAAGAAAACACCCTTCTATGTGATTGTTATTGCGACTTTTGGAATAACCCGGTTCATAAAGGATATCGACATTCCCATTCACAATTGACATTCCACGCAATGTATTATTTCCACAATGATAGGCCAGCGCATGGGCACCACCATTTATGGCATCGAGTTTTATGGTAATGGCTGTATTCATACCCAACTCGAAAGCATTTGTATTCTCGGATGCACCACTTTGAGTATACCCATTGATGGCTAAAGGGTAAAATATTTCTGTTAAATACGTAGAAGGTTGGATGGTTTGTACGCCACTTCCCGGAATATTGTACGTTACCGGTATAGCCGTTACATCATAGTTATCGTAAGGTGGACGCGCGTTCCCCTCTTGAATGGCTGCACGCAGGGAGCACACATTACCGGTAGTTTTGCACAAACCATCACCAGGCGTGGCATCATCACCATCACCGGTAGTATTTACGACAAACCCATTTACCGTTGTTTGTGAAAAAGTAATCGGAATTCGGATCAGATCTCTGTCATAGGTACCTGAATTCCATTTGGTGTAGTAGAGATAGCAACTCTGTCCTGCCTGTTCAAAGTTTCTTGTAACATCATTATGATCTATGATCGAAGGGTAATATGAGCCTCCGGCCGCCCAGGTTGAAGCGGTTTGAAGAATCAGTCGTTTATTTGACCAATGTATGAGATCATCGGATAATGAATAGAAAAAACCATATTTGGTAACTCCGTCAACAATTCCAGAGGTAAAGTCCACCACCATATATTTTCCGAAATAAGTATTGTAGGTAATGCTCGCGCACATTTTACCAATCTCATTCTTCGAAATAGGCTCTAGAATTTTATCTGCCGTATTATAGCCGGAAGCCGTGTAAGGATTGACAAACTGCACATTAAATCCTGTACCATCCCATCCTCGCCAACTCGTTGGATCACTTAGGTCATTGGTTCTTAATAATCCTACTCCCCATTGCTGAAGCAAGTGGTCCTCAAGGTGCACCATCACATAGTAGTAGCCATCTTTTTTAATAATATTCGATCCGCCAAATATGCCAAAAGGCGTGTGGGTGGAGGGATACGGCGACTGGTATGGTGAAGCGGCAACCAAATGACTTGGTGCAGTTGAATGCGTGTAATTCTGACCACCATCCGTTGATGAAACGTAGGTTATCCCATTATACCAGCAATTATTCCAGTTGCCACATGGTACATATTCATCATGCACCAAGGCATGTATATTCGTGCCATCTTCCGTGTATGTTGCGACGATCCATTCATTGTTATTGAATTTAGAAGGGTCTGTGTCCAAATGAGAAGTCATGACTGGCGAACAGTCTTTAGTTAAAGAACTAAATGAAGTTCCTGTCATTCGCCAGGTTGTGTAATGTGAGGCTATCAAATTGATCGTTCCTGAGGCATCCCGAAAAACTCGTGCTGGGGCATCAGGAATATCGATTGTATTGCATTTATCTACAGAATAATCAAATACCATTTCAGGAGTTCCAAGGGTCACGGAACCGGGATAGATCACCTGTGAAATTATGATCGAATGACACAAAGACAAGAATGTGAGTAGTAGGTATTTCATGATTCAAAATAGTTAGTGGTCATATTTCTGCATTACAGATGAAGCAAGATACTGAAATAATATGGTATCCACAATTGGAATACAGTTAAAGATTGTCGGAATATTCATTGCCCTGACAATAAAAACCAAATGCACGGCGTTCTGTAAAAAACACGCGCCATGAAAAAGTTCATTTTAATCTCCCTATCCATCGTATCCTGCTTCACATCACAAGCGCAATCTACCGACAGTCTGAAACGTAAATGGAAAATATCTGAAGCGACCTTACTCCTTGGATCAACAAGAGGAGGAATCGCTCAACTGAGTATGGAAGACTATCAACAAATTGTACCTGAATCCCTTATACTTAAAGATGCTATTGTTCCCGCTTCAGGAAGTCAAAAGCAACATGGTTTCGGGAATACAACAGGTGCGTCCAGTATAAATGTCGGCTTGACTCCCAAAAGCGGTGTCGGAATATTGAGGCTGGGCTTTTTGTACCAAGGGAGGGGAGCGACCTCTTATTACTGGCATGAAACCAGTCAAACAGGATTATTCGATACCTTAACCTCATCTGCAACCGGAGAAACGTTTCTCATCGACTCGACCCGAAGTGAAACCTACTTCGCAGATACGCGAATGGAACATGTAGGACTTGATGTTTCTATGGTCTTCAATACGCATTACCAACGACTCAATTTCTTCGGTGGATTCGGTATTTCAGGTTCGGCCTCCTTGAATTCAAAAACAGTTGTAAGTCACGTTGCCATGACGGAATTTGAACAGGATTACGCTACATATACACTTCAACAAAACAATGTTGTTGAAACAGAAATATTCAAACACAAATCAACATTTCAAGGTCAACTATACATTCCCATGGGTATCGATCTAACCTTAGGGAAAAAACGCCCGATCTTTGCACACTCCGCCTTGCATTTGGAGTTCAGACCAACTTTAAGATTTCAACAACTTACTAACTCCAACGTGCAGACCTCTGTAGTTTCCTCATCCTTTCTGGGATTGAAATACCGACTTTGATCAAGCTTTAAACGTTAGGATGTTTGGCAACCAAAAATCTCTGTAAGAGATGAATAGGATCATTTTATCGAAGGGCTCCAATCTTGAAGATTTTGTATAACTTGCTTCGTGAATTGTCTTGTAATATCCTCTCTTTTTGTCTTGTTGTTGAGTGTCAGACATGTCTCTGCTCAGGACACTACAATCCTGACTTTTGTAGATGAGATTTCGGTAAACGTAAATCAGTCACTCCTATTTCAAGATTCCGAAGAACAAAGAGGGGGTTTTGGTGGCGGAATTTATTTTACTTCACCCATGGAAAAGAAGGTTCAACTGCAATCAGGACTTGAATACAATTTGTACAGGACTTTTAAAAGTCATTTGTATGAAGGCCACTTCTCGTCAACCAGTTCAAATAACCTTTCGGCTCATTTAGTCACCATTCCATTGAACTTAAGAATTATGGTCGGATCAAAAATTAAGACCTTTTTACAGGCTGGCTGCTTTCTGGATTTTGTTGCTTTGTCTGTTGTAAAAGGCACGCGAACGCAGAGTGAAATTGACAGCCTCGGGCATCTTACTTATAGCACTTACACCTTCAAAGAACATAGTTGGGCAAATCCATTAAATCCCGGGTTCAGCCTTGCAGTCGGAAACTTTTTCAAGTTGCGCAAACAATATCTTGGTTGGAAGGTGGAATATAAACTTGGATTAATTCCATTCTATTCTTACCAAACTACTATCTCCAATATGAGCGGACGCCTAAGCTTAATTTGGCATTTCAGATAGTTTAACGTGGTATTGCTCGATATTAAGTGTGAGTTCCTGATACATTAAGTATCTTTGGCAGACCAATTTTAGCACGTTATGGC
>CAIYQV010000264.1 GCA_903928365.1 uncultured Flavobacteriia bacterium | reverse complement strand
CAGAAATTTATGATGGTTTAGCCGCAACATATGACTACGGTCAGCTGGGTGCCGAACTGAAGAATAACATCAAAAGCTACTGGTGGAAAGCCATGGTGCAGATGCATGAAAATATCGTTGGTATTGATGCTTCGATCTTTATGCACCCTACTACCTGGAAAGCTTCCGGACACGTGGATGCCTTCAATGATCCCCTGGTCGATAATAAGGATTCCAAGAAGCGCTATCGTGCGGATGTGTTGTTGGAGGAGCACATGGAAAAGATTCGTCAAAAGATCGATAAAGAGGTAGAAAAGGGAGCGAAGAAGTTCGGTGAAAGTTTCGATGAAACGCAGTTCCGTGCTACGAATCCAAATGTATTGCGCAACCTTGGAAAAATCAAAGAGATCGAAGACCGCATGCGTGAGGCGCTGGAAAATAACGATCTGGAAGCTGTGCATCAGCTGATTATGGATTGCGAGATCGTTTGTCCGATCTCCGGTTCACGCAACTGGACAGAAGTGCGTCAGTTCAACCTGATGTTTTCCACGGAATTGGGTTCTGTGGCGGGTGATGCTTCGACCATTTACCTTCGGCCGGAGACAGCACAGGGAATTTTCGTAAACTTCTTGAATGTACAGAAATCAGGACGGATGAAGATTCCGTTCGGAATTGCTCAGATCGGTAAAGCATTTAGAAATGAGATCGTTGCACGGCAGTTCATTTTCCGTATGCGTGAATTCGAACAGATGGAAATGCAGTTCTTCTGCCGTCCGGGAGAGGAAATGAAATGGTACGAATACTGGAAAGAAACGCGTTCGAAATGGCACAAAGCATTGGGTCTCGGAGATAAGAATTACCGTTTCCACGATCATATTAAACTCGCACATTATGCGAATGCAGCGTGTGACATTGAATTCGATTTCCCGATGGGCTTCAAAGAGTTGGAAGGAATCCATTCACGTACCGACTTCGACTTAAAACAACACGAGCAATACTCTGGTAAGAAATTGCAATATTTTGATCCGGAATTGAATCAGAATTACGTTCCATTCGTGGTGGAAACGTCTGTTGGACTGGATCGCATGTTCCTTGCGGTATTAAGCGCTTCCTACAAATCAGAACAGCTTGAAGACGGAACGGAGCGCGTAGTATTGAGTATTCCACCTGCATTGGCTCCATACAAAGTGGCGGTGATGCCTTTGACAAAAAAGGACGGATTGCCGGAAAAAGCACGTGAGATCATCGATTCACTGAAGTTCGATTATTTGTGTCAGTACGACGAAAAGGATTCCATCGGAAAACGCTACCGTCGTCAGGATGCGATCGGAACGCCTTATTCCGTGACCGTAGATCACCAAACCCTCGAAGATCAAACCGTTACCATCCGCGACCGCGATACGATGTTACAAGAACGCGTAGCAATCAGTGATTTGCATAGGATCATTGATGGGAAGGTGAATATGAGAGCGTTGCTTGGATAGTGGGGTTCGGCATCGCTCACCCCACTAAATTCGGCGTCGCTCACCTCACTGAAATATGCATCCCTAACTCCACAGAAATACAAAGTGGCCCGAGCGATGTCGAGGGCCACTAAATTCGGCGTCGCTCACCCCACTGAAATATACATCCCTAGCTCCACAGAAATACAAAGTGGCCCGAGCGATGTCGAGGGCCACTCAATTCGACGTCGCTTACCCCAACTAAATAATGTTATAAAAGTGCTCTGCGCCATATCTAAATAAGTGGCCTGAGCGACGTCGAAGGCCACTGGTTACTTCCTCAATCGATACGTCACCAACGCCGGAACACCGATCAGAAAACAGATAGCGAGCAAATAACCGCGTGCGTTCAGGTAGAAATTGGTCACACCAACCATGTCTTCCTCGTTGTATCCAAGTCCGAAAAAATAGGACAAACTCAGAGGAGCGTCTACTTTGATGGCCGCAGCTCCGGAGCCATACACCACCATACCTGAAAACAAATTGATTGGCAGGGTGCAGAGGGGAAGTGCAAGAAGGAGGAAAATAACGAGAAATAAAATCAAGGGATTAGATAAGCGCATTGGAAAAATCTGTACGCCAAAAATACTTAATTAATTACTCAGATAGATTAGTTACTCCAAGTATCAATAACGCTTCCTGTAGAATTTTTCAAATAAATAATTTCTCCACTATCATTGATTTGAAAGCCCATAGTTGAAGCATTAAATTGCATTGAACTACCATTTGCAACGGTATTACCTGATGGTATGGTGTATGCATTTGGAGCATTTTTATCACCAATAGTCCAGCCTGTTAAATCTTGTGAATTGCCAGAATTATTTTTGATGACAACATTCTCAGAATTAGTCGGTGTTGCAGTTACACTTTGAATATATAGAGCGCTTGGTTCAGGATCTTCTTTAGAACATGAATAGAGCATTCCACCCAATCCCATAAGACCCCCAGCCATTATTAGTAATGTTACAACACAGCCTTGTTTTGGTGCTTGGGCTGGTTGTTTTTGTTTCATTTCTCTTAGCTCTGAAATTTGTTCATCGGTCGATCCCAAACACAAACTGATCAGGTTAGTAAATTTGGTGATATGATTGTTGGCCGCTGTGACTTCATGCGATTTATCGAAACTACCAACCTTTCTGCGGATTTCAAGGTCAATTTGTGTTTTTGTTTCCTCAATTTCGGTCAGATTGATATCTATGTAAACACCTAAACTCAAAAACTCCAATGCTTCGAAAACAAGTGATTTCAATATGTCATTCTTCGAATGAAAGTTGTATTTCTTTTCTTTATCTATCAGCGGAATGAATTGAATTGTTTCATAAGCATGTGCTATGGAATAATCTACAACAAATGTTTTTTTCGGGTTTGGAATAGAGCCGATCATATTTTCTCAATTACAGGGTTCGTTCAAAAATAAAATAAAATGTAAAAAATACCATTAAATAGTAGTAATTATTTAGTGGTAACGATTGTGTGGCGGTTTCCATTTTTTTGATTTATGGATAAAAAGTCACAGAATCGGAAATCAGAAGTCCACCCGGATGTTCAGAAACTTGCCAAAAGAATCAAGGAACTGCGTATCGAAAAAGGCTACACGAATTACGAATACTTTGCTTTTGATCATGAATTACCACGGGCCCAATATGGTCGTTATGAAAAAGGAGAAGACCTTAGATTTAGTTCATTGCTTAAGATAATCAGGGCATTTGGTATAACACCACAAGAATTTTTTTCGAAAGGATTCGAGGAAGAATAGGATCTAAATTGAATAGACAATTCTTCAGCGAAAATCTCGTTACTTTAGCACGTGGGAATGAATCTCTATTCGAACAAACAAAAGTGGAAGATCGCTTTGATCGCCATTGCACTCCTTTTGGTGGGGGTTTCGTTGTTCTTTTCCAATTCCATCGTTTCGAGGGTCGGAAAGCGTGAGCGAGATCGTGTGGAACAATGGGCGGACGCTATCAAAAAGAAATTGGAGCTTGTCAAATTGACGGACCGCACCTTCACTAAGCTGCGCGACAAAGAACTCCGCGAGATGCGCTTGTGGATTGATGCGACGAAGGAAGTCTCGAAAGAAACACCCCTTGATCAGATTCCGGATTATACCTTTCCACTGAAGATCATCAAGGAAAATCAGGACATTCCGGTCATTCTGTTCGATAACGAGCGCAATATTTCCGGCTACATCAATCTAGGATTCGACACCTCGAACTTGCGTTTAGAACATCCTGAATTGAGTGCAAAAGAGATCAACACGCTGTTTGATGATTCCCTGCGTTCCCTGGCACAGACCTGGCTAAAGATCAATCCTTCCTTTACCGTGGAGGTGTTTCAAGGTCTGTTCATGACCTACGTATACAACGATTCCAGGGAGATCATCCGTTTGGAAAAGGAACGCGATTCCCTTCTGTCGTCTTTCAATGAAGAGTTGATCAATAACGATGGTTTGGTGCCTGTTTTGTTGATCGATGAAGCCAGTGATAGTATCATTGGAAGCAACCTTCCTAAACAGAAATTGCAACCTGAAAAACTGGTGCAAACCATACAAGAACTAAAATTGCAAAACGAGCCGCTCTTGATCGATCTGCGGAACGGCCAGAAGAACATCCTCTATTTCGATAACAGCGAGGAGCTCAAACAATTACAGTATTTCCCATACATCATTTTCTTCATCATCGGATTGTTTGTGCTTATTGGATACCTGATATTCAGCACGTTCCGTAAAGCAGAGCAAAATCAGGTGTGGGCCGGAATGGCCAAAGAAACAGCGCATCAGTTGGGGACACCGCTTTCTTCTTTGATGGCCTGGATCCAATTGCTGGAAAGTCAGGGAACGGACCCCATGATCACTACCGAAATGCAGAAAGACGTTGACCGACTAGAGACCATCACAGATCGTTTTTCAAAGATCGGTTCAGGAGGAAAACTGGAAGAATCGGACATTTGTCAAACAGTACACCATGTGCTTGATTACCTGCGACCGCGTATCTCCGACAAGGTACAGATGGAGCGACATTGCAACCATCAGATCATGGTTCGTCATAACCCCTCCCTGATCGAATGGGTGATCGAAAATATTGCTAAAAACGCTGTAGATGCCATGGAAGGCAAAGGAAAATTGGAGGTCATGGTGCATACAGCTCCGGAGTGGGTCCATATCGACATCAGCGACAACGGAAAAGGCATTCCGCCCAAGCAAATAAAAACGATCTTTCAACCCGGATTCTCTACCAAACAACGCGGTTGGGGACTGGGTTTATCCCTCGTTCAACGCATCGTCAAAGAATACCATCACGGAAAAGTCTTCGTACTCTATTCTGAACTCAACAAAGGCACAACGTTCCGCATCTCACTCCCTGCAAAAGGTCATTAATTCACAATTGACAGTTATCCAATGGACAATTGGGGGGCGGGGGCATTGTCCATTGTCCATTGAAGCATTGTCCATTGAAAAAAAACCGAAGGCTGAGGGAACTCGAAGCCTGAGGCAATTGACAATTGAGAAATCGCCCTTTACGGTTCAATCAGTTTGATAACACCATTCTCGCTAATAACAAGCTGCTGGCCTAATCGTTTCTTTTCTTCGATTAGCTTTTTGGCTGATTCCATCAACGCTTGATGAATCAATTCTCGCTTACGTTTAAGTTCGGTTTTACTCATTCACTAAAGAGACGATCTGTTGAAAAGAAATTTCTTCTTCAACAACGAATTTACGATTTATTTCTGTGTATGCAACAAGTACGGGGGTGGGTTGTGAATTATCGTAAATCATGGTAAAATCACACAAGCCACTGTATATTTTGAACAAATTTTGCAAACCATTAATATACCTTCTCGATATGGTTGAATCATCAACAAAATGGCCGCCTTCAATAACACGTTGTTTTACTCTGTCTTTGGCCAAATCAATGGAATTCAACCAAAAATACAATAAAGTGACATGGTAACCTTTAGCTCTGGCTTTTAGAATAGTACCTCT
>CAIYQV010000263.1 GCA_903928365.1 uncultured Flavobacteriia bacterium | reverse complement strand
TGTCGTAGATCAATTTTAACAGAAAGTATACAGGTCTAAAATCACAACAATAAATTCCGTTATTTTGCAAATATGCCGTTCATTCAGGAATCGAAGCAACTCATACATTCAATGGTACATTTCATTCATTACGATGACTTTGAACCATCTGTTTATTTTGATCTTTTAACTCCGGAAGAACAAGAAAGATTTTTTAGTTTTTCGAGTGAACATAGAAAAAGGGAATTTGTCGCAACGCGCTACCTGCGTCATCAGCTTTTTGGCTTCTCGCATATACATTACGATCCACAAGGGGCACCCTTCATTAAAGACGAAGGATACATTTCCATAAGTCATACGGAGGGGATTGTCGGAATTGCATTCAATAAGGACTTTCGTATTGGACTCGATATTGAAATGAAAAGCGAGAAAGCACAGCGGGTCCGAAACAAATTTTTATCAGAGGAAGAACTGATTCTGTTTGATAATACTGACAGAGATCTCATCACCACCGCATGGAGTGCCAAAGAAACACTCTACAAAATAGCTGGCAGAAACAAAATCGATTTCAAGACTGAGCTCCATCTTCAACCCATTAAAGACGCTGTTTTCAAAGGAAGTATTAGCACAAAAGGAATTCGTTCCTCTACCGAAATTCATACATTTGTAGAAGACAGCTACGTATACACGATCAATGAATCCGCACTTTCCATCGACGACACAGTTTGAGTTGCTGAACTCACTTGACAAAGGTGTTGCCTTATTGATCGACCCTGATAAAGTGGATTCTTCCGAAAAACTAAAAAACACGCTGGACCTAGCTGAAAAATGCAGAATCGATTTACTATTTGTGGGAGGCAGCACGGTAACACGAGAACAGTTGTCCCAGACGGTTCATGCGATCAAGCAAAATAGTCAGCTACCAGTATTCCTGTTTCCGGGAAGTGCACAGCAAATCTCTCACGAAGCAGATGCACTTCTTTATTTAAGTTTGATCTCAGGCAGAAATCCGGACTATCTGATAGGACATCATGTAAATTCAGCGGGCGAACTCTTTCAATCCCCACTTGAAATCATTCCCACCGGCTATATTTTAATTGATGGCGGCAAGATGACCAGTGTTGCATATGTAAGTCAAACCACACCTATTCCGCATGAAGAGCTCGGCATTGTTCGCAGTACGTGTATGGCAGGAATCCTTTTGGGTCAAAAAATTCTTTACCTCGATGCGGGTAGCGGAGCGCTACATCCCGTTCCTGAAAAAATGATCACGGAAGTCTCTTCTCTTGGAGCACCTCTGATCGTTGGTGGAGGAATTCGCACTATCAACTCGTTACAGACTGCTCATGATGCTGGCGCAAAAGTGGTAGTAATCGGTAATCATGTGGAGGAACATATTAATTTTTTGTTGGATATTGCTTCGTACAAGAGTCAGGACTTCAAGACTTCTGGATTTTAGGACTTTAAGACGAAAGACCGCTTGCTTCGATAGGCTCAGCACAAGCCGCTCAAAGACAAAAGACTTTAAGACCGCTTGCTTCGACAGGCTCAGTACAAGTCGCTCAAAGACAACCCTTCGAGGATGCTCAGGGTAAAAAGACTTAAGGACAGGATGGATAAAAAATCTTTGTTCTTTGCTCCTGAGCTTGTCGAAGGATGTTCCTTGCTAAACTTGAAAAAAGCTATTGATCCAGAAGATCGTCTTCTTCGTCTTTATTGAAGATCCTAGGACTGTAAATGAAAGAGAATCCTGTGACGGAGGCACCGATGAGCACAATGTAAATTGCTATTC
>CAIYQV010000262.1 GCA_903928365.1 uncultured Flavobacteriia bacterium | reverse complement strand
TGATCATTACACTATCTATCGTTGCAATTTCCTTCCACTCCATGGCTGCAATCCCAACAACTGCCACTTTAGAAGGCAAAGGTGTGGATGAACTATATGACCATTCATTGAAACCATTACCTATCTCTTTGAATCCGTTGAATGCTCCATTACTGACCACCTTGTATTTTGAAGGTGCCTTAACCGTAAAAGCATAGAACGCTTTATCCGAAGGATGATCATTACATGCGATCCAATTGTGCGCACGATTAGGCCAATTATCTCCAAAAAATGTTCGTTCATTGTACTTGTTCTTTCCGATGATCAAACCATCAGTCGGTACACCTTCATAAGTTACATCGATAGACGTTTTGAGTGATTCATTCTGTTTTGGAGGGATACTCAATAAGCTATTCTTATGCTCAAAATGAACAGCCGTACCATTCCATTTTATGGAACTTACTTTCATCGCATCGGCCAGATCCAGTAAAACAGAATCTTCAGTCGATTCGCGCAATAAGACAATCGTTTCGTGCACTCTGATCAGATTGGAGCTATCTGAAACCGATAAACGAACATGGTAATTTTGAACGTCTTCATGAACGTGTTGTCCGAACGTATTCGTTCCAAGAAACAATCCCAGACTTAAATAAAGAAATCTTTTAGGTAAATAACTTAACATATTTAAAGATAGGTCTTTTCCAAAATTAAACCATCATCCTGGTTTTATTTCTAACGAATTAAAATTGACGCACTAAGAAAACAGTGGATCCTTAATTACCGATCAAAGAAAAAATATCCTATTCCATGGAAAATATTTTTGTCTTAACTTAGCAATTACGACATTCACAAATAAAAAAACACCATGATTTGCCCTGTAATTATTCTAGTTCTTTCGCTCGCATTGTTCATGACGATGAGTGGTTTATTTTTTCTTTCGTATGTTCGAAGAGAAGGAATGGGTTGGCTCTCAAAAACGGTTGGTTATGTGACGGTTGGATTTGGAATAGTTGTTTTTCTTGGCGGCATAACGACAGCCCTACTCAAACGAGATCACAAATCATGCGGAAAGCATGGATGTCATCATAAAATGGGGCATTCATGTAAGTCTCATGATCACTGCTCAAGTGAACGCATCGACCGAAACGTAAAAGTGTATCGTTATACCACCAAAGGAGACTCTTTGAAAGGAGATAAAACAGTGGTCCGCAAGGAAGTGGAGGTTATACGAAAATAGATTCGGGGAAAACACCCCTTAAATCACGCCAAATTCCTCTTTTAGCAAAACAATGAATCTTCGGAGTCGGAGATTGAATTAAACAAAGCGGAGTGAACCGCTCACTTCGGCTGGGCTCAGCGCAACGCTCGCTCTTCACTCTCACTCTGTCTTGTGGGCAATACCGGGTTCGAACCAGTGACCCCTACCTTGTCGAGGTAGTGCTCTAAACCAGCTGAGCTAATTGCCCGAAAGACAAATTTAACAAAAGTATTTCATGGAGGATTGGTAATTTGGGATTCTTAATTCCTGATTGGCCGTTTGGAATTAAAACAATTGCGCCTATACTATTTGTTTTAAATGGAACGAGTCCGCCGAAGCCGTGC
>CAIYQV010000261.1 GCA_903928365.1 uncultured Flavobacteriia bacterium | reverse complement strand
TCAAAAGGTTCAAAAGTCGAGATGGGGATTGATTTAGGTGCAGATATCGATAATTGTATAGAGGCTTTTTTTGCTAACTCTTCTAAATCACAGCGTAAACTGAATCCCTATAATCGTCATGATCTTTCCATTGAAGCAGAGTTTTATTCCAACGGCAACCTGATCCAAAGACGCAGTGGATTTTTTTATCAGGAATTCAAGCGTGATTTGCGCAACAATAAGTGGATTGAGGATACCACAAGTTATTCCTTTCGCATCCGTTTCGAGCCTCCAACTGCAGGGATCTATTTTGCACGCATTGTTCTGACGTCAAAACTTGGATTCACACAAACAGAGTTCGTGAATTTTGAAGTACTGGAATCTGCAGATAAAGGTGGATTGAAAGTGGGGTCTGATGGGAAACATCTGATCTATTCAGGGACCAGGGAGTCGTTTCATGGTGTAGGACAAGATATTCCATGGACTTCCTGGGAAGACTGGTATGTGATGGATACACCGGTTGGACCGAAAAAAATGGATATGATCCATAAAGCACTGCAGGCTTTTGATGGAGCAAATGGAAACTTTACACGATTTGTGGCTGCTCCCTGGTTTATGCAGTTGGAGTGGGAAGCATTAGGGAATTATCAACCGAAAATGGGTCAGGCATGGGAATTTGACCGGATTCTGGATTACTGTGATGAAAAAGAGATTTACTTTCTTTTTTGTGCTCTGATGCATGGTCCCCTGATGAGTAAAGCAGATGATAAAGATGATCTTCCCGGAATTCGCTGGGAGACCAATTGCTATAATGATCAGGATAAGACTCCTTCAAAGTACCCGTGTGAACCTCCTGTTGGAATTAATAAAGCGATCGAATTTTACAGCAACCCGAATGCACGAGATCACGTGAAGAATTACTTCCGTTATTTGTCTGCACGCTATGGATATTCATCCTCACTGGCAGGGTGGCAACTGATGTCGGAAGTGGATGAGACGGCCGAGTACAGGGATCAGGAAGTGAATGGACAAACCATCGATCATTCGGAGAACCGTAAACAAGTGCGTGAATGGACGGATGAAATGTCTGGATACATTCGTAATGATCTGGATGACAATCAACTGATCAGCATTTCAATCATTACAGGAAAGAACTTTTCTAAAACCATGTGGGATCCGGAGCTCTATAATTTGCCTAATATCGATTTTTTTGGCTACCATGATTACATGTTCGAATCTACGCCATCAGTTGGGAAGATCCGAAATCGAAACTTGCTGTTCAGGTATTATTCCGTTACCGAAATGAATACAGGATTTCAGAATGGATCCATATCTTACTCTAACTATCAAAAGAAACCATTTATTTACGACGAATTTGGCCATATACTTACGATTCCTCAGAAATGGCCGGAAGACAATAAGCTGGATCCTACAAAGGATTTCAATAACTGCGCTGATTTCATGCTTAAACAGGATCTTTGGTTCACCTTTGCATCAGGGTGTGCTGTGGCAGGTTTGGATTGGTGGAATCAGGATGAGCAGAAACGATATGAGATGTGGCGAAAATTTTATCCGCCTCTTTTGAAGTTCATGCAGGGGATCGATTTTGAAAAGATGAATTACGCGGCAGTGCGAGAGGTAAAAGGTCGACCGGTTATTGCACAGCGCTGGCCTCTGACGGATAAAGAGGTGAGGAACAGTATTTCTTCAGCTTATGGGAATGACGATCTGTTGGAAGCGTACATGCAGGTTTCAGATGATGGATCGCAAGGTTTTGGTTGGATGGCGAATCGTTCGGTTCATTGGTATAACCTGACTTCAGAATACCCCTGTTTGAAGAGCTTGTTGGAAGGAACCGCACCTTATCATCAATCTTACCTTTCGAGATCACAGGAAGATGATCTACAGGATGTACCATTGGATATTACTGAGAATACAAGCTATATCAAAATGCTGGGTCTCAAGAAACGCGCGAGCTATGTGGTAACCATTTACAGCACCACGACTAGTAGCGTATTGAAACAAACAGAGGTTCGAACAAATGGAAAGGGTGTGGCAAAAATTTACGCTCCAGCCATGGATCACAAGTTAGATCCCGATGTCGCTTTCAAGATCCTGGAAAAAGGTAAGAACTGGCGTTAATTAACGGTTAGCAATACGGATCTCCTTCAGCGTAGAAAAGAAGATTACCCCGTATCCTATGGATAACATGATATGGAATGGTGCCATACCCAAATCACCATAGATTCCACGGCTGATTGCAGTAAATCCGAATACGACCATCAATACACCTTCCGCAATGTTAATGATCGAAAGACTCTTCTTGTCGTATCTGTTTCCTTTGAATTCACTCTTTTTAGAAACATTGAATTTCGGTGTACGAACAAACGAACTTTTGATACCAAGATAACCTTCGATCACAGCCACGGTGTTGCTGAGAGATAACCCCATAGATACCACAAGGAACTGGAAAAAACGTCCAACAAAACGGAAGAACGATCCGACTTTGTTTTCATTTTTATCTCTGAAAGCATGCCAGTAGTAGAACATCAGGAATACGGTGCTGATAATGAATACACCCATGTATTGAAGGATATAGTTCAGATCAGAGAAAGAATCCTTGATGTGTAAAACGAACAAACTCAGGATCGAAATGATCAGGATAAAGAAGAATACCGTGGAGTTGAACAAGTGTGAAAGGCCATGAATACGATCCGATAATTTCACTCCTTTTGCACGCAAAAGTGTTTTCCACATTTTCACAAAACACTCAGCGCCACCTTTCATCCATCTGTGCTGCTGACTTTTCAAGGCAGACATAGTAATTGGTAACTCTGCAGGGGCAATAACATCCTCCAGGTATTTGAACTTCCATCCTTTGATCTGAGCGCGATAACTTAAATCAAGATCTTCTGTAAGTGTGTCATGTTCCCAACCACCTGCATCCTCGATACATTTTTTTCTCCAGATCCCACCGGTGCCGTTGAAGTTGATGTAATGACCTGCTGCATTTCTACCGCCCTGTTCGATTGCAAAGTGTCCGTTCAGACCAAAAGCCTGAAGCTCTGTTAGAATCGAATAAGATTTGTTGATATGCCCCCATCTTGTTTGCACAACACCAACGTTTGAATCGCTGAAATAAGGCATCGTTTTAATCAGGAAGTCCGGATCCGGTATGAAATCCGCATCAAAGATCGCTATGAATTCTCCCTCTACACGATCCATTGCTGCGTCAAGGGCTCCTGCTTTGTAGCCGGTTCTGTCCACACGGTGAATGTGTTGAATATTTACACCACGTGCTGCAATTTCAGCCACTTTATTAGCGATCACGTCTTTGGTTTCATCGGTAGAATCGTCCAAAACCTGGATCTGAAGTTTATCAGCAGGATAATCAAAAGCGGCACATGTTTCAATGATGCGTTCAGCGACATATAACTCATTAAACATAGGTAGCTGGATCGTTACCTTTGGAGTGGTTGCTGGATCATAAACGGGTTTAATTTCAGCTTTTTTGTTCCTCTTGTTGCGAACATAAGCGATTGCCAGCGACAACTGAAGTACCGAGTAGAAGAACACCAATAATAAACACAATCCATAAACCGATAGAACAATTTTCCCTGTAAAATGTGACCAATAGTGTTCTTTAACATAGGTTTTTCCATTTGCATCTTTCATGCTACGGTCTCCCCAGTTGAACATCCAGGAAACTTTCAGGGATGCTGTAAATGGATTTTCCAGGTCGTAGTTGTAGCTCTCATTGTGCTGTCCTTCAATCAATTCCAGATCAAACGACTGTGGCGTATAATCTTTATCAGAGATGATCAGTTTATTCTTCCCAAAAGGAATATTGTGGAACTCGAAGATCCCTTCATCATCTGTTTCAACTGTAAACGTCTTTCCGGAAACCACATTTTTGATGGAAACTTCCATCTCTTCGATCGGACGCTTGGTTCGTTGATCAATAAACTTTCCGCGAACG
>CAIYQV010000260.1 GCA_903928365.1 uncultured Flavobacteriia bacterium | reverse complement strand
GTCTGAATGGTTCAAAACTTCCAAGGTAATTAAAGGCACTTGCAAAGGTGTGTGTTTCTGCTTGGGTGGTTTCAACAAGGATGGGAGCCTCGGTGTCGTGAATGTAAATTTTTTCAGCTGCTTTTTCCTTGTTGGACTTCAATTTCAAAACAGTAAGGGCGATCAATCCAATGGCAAGGATGATCAGGATGATGTTCTTTTTGTTCATGTGTGTGTTATTTATATCAATTACTTAATACTTCCGATGGATCTCAGGTATTCTACTTCTGCTTGTCTGAGTTGAATGTAGGCGGCAACTACATTGGTTTGAGCCTGTTGCAAACCGTTGTCTGCAGTGATAAGGTCGTTCGAACTGATGGTTCCTAAAGAAAGTTTGGCAGCCGAATGATCATAGATGTTTTGTGCGAGTTTCAATTGCTCTTTTGCCAGCGCCAAAGAATTGGTTTGAACTTCGATCTGACGCTTGGCATTGGCTGCTTTCAATTCCAGTTGTTGATTGATAAGATCTTTTTGATTGCTCAATTTTTCTGCATTCAACACATTTACTTTTTGCTTGTGTACTTTCTCAAGTCCATCAAAAAGTTTCCAGTCCACTCGTAATCCAATGAATGCACCTTCGATTCCTTTACGGAAATCATCCTCAGGTTTCATGTTGTAATTGTAGTTGTAAGCAGCGTACAGAGATAGGCTGGGTAGATAAGCCATGTTATTTCCTTTGTGTTCCTCTGCATTCATTTTTTGCTGCGCCGTGAGTAACTCAATTTCGGGATATGTTATGGCACTATTGTCCACCAAAAGTGACTGTTCGACTGTTTCATCTGCCAACAGTTCAACTTGACTCTGAGGATCCACACCAATTAGAATTTTTAGAAGCGTTTCGAGCTGGTCATGAGTAGCTTTGAGCGAAGTAGCCGTATTTGATAGTGTGAGTCGACTGATTGTCAGTTTGTCAAGTTCTGTTTGAATAACCAGCCCTTGTTTGACCATCGATTCCATATTGAGTAGCAGTTTGTTCATGTTTTTGATATTGCCATCCACATAGATCAGCTGCTTTTTGATCGCTTGCAGATTGAAAAAAGTAGATGCCACCTGATACTTCACATCCTGTGTAGCCAATTTCTCCTGTATATCAACGATTTCAGAATTGATGCGCAACGCTGCCAGGCCGTATTCAAGTTGTGGATTGAATAGAATTTGTGTTAGCTGAACGGTGCTGCTAAGGTTGTAAGGCACCCCGAATTGCACTGTTGAGAAGGTTCCGGGGGTTCCGCCGAAAAAAGCTGCTGGTACCACCTGTCCGGGGATGATAGCGTTGTATTTGTAATCTCCGCTAAACGTTAATTGAGGAAGTCTCGCTGAAAGATAAGCTGAACGATTTTTTCCGTTAATCTCAATGTCCAGTTGCGCGTTGCGTAGGGTAATATTTGCAGTGTCGGCCATCTGAAGGCAAGCGTTGAGATCCAGTTTTTGAGCTTTGAGAACGCCTGTACTGCATAGGGTCAGTAACAGTTGAACGCATGTTGATCTGAGGTTCATGTAAAAGTTATTTTTCTGGAAATAAATAATTAACAAGCATCTGAGAAACATGTTCCCTATGTTGCTTGAGATTTTCTTCATATTCGTTGTCATTCATCCCCTGGAGATGCATGATGAGGTTTTTTGCCATGATCGGATAATGACAGTTCGACATGATCAGCAACGGTATGCTGCGTAGGTCGATTGGACGCATGGAACCTTCCTGTTGCGCTTTGATGCACTGCTCAAAAACTCCGGTAGCTGCAATCTTTTCAAAATGTACGTTCGAATGGATCGAACAACCGTCTTCCCGATTCATTTCATTTAATAGAAATGCCGGAATTTCAGGATGTTTAGCGAGAAAGGCATATTCTTTCTCAATGAAAATGGTCATTTTTTCTTTCAAACTTTTGTCCGAACCGAAAACCACGACCATAGAGTTGACGAAATCTTCAAGTGCATCCTCGAAGATCAATTTATAAAGTTGTCCTTTTGATCTGAAATAGTAATTAACCAAAGCCACATTTTCACCTGCGACCTCTGCGATCTCTCTGGAAGTGCAACCGGCAAATCCTTTGGCGAGAAAAACCTGTCGTGCTGCTTGGCGTATTTTTTCCTCAGTGGAAGAATCTTTTTTCATCTGTTTTTGCCATTGACGCTGCAAATTTATACAAGCATTTTAAATGGTTGTTTAAAACAGGTGTAAAAAAGTTAAGGAATGCTAAAATTCGATAGAATTTTTGGGGTTATACGGCTACGTTGTGCTCTCTTAACGCGTCGTTCAAGGACGTTTTGAGGTCAGTAGATGCTTTGCGCTGTCCAATGATCAGTGCACAGGGTACTTGAAAGTCGCCTGCAGGAAAAGACTTCGTATAAGATCCTGGTATGACCACGCTTCTTTCTGGAACATACCCACGGTGTTCAACGGGTTCAGATCCCGTCACATCAATGATCTTAGTGGATTTTGTAAGAACAACATTTGCGCCCAGAACCGCTTCTTTACCGACTCTAACGCCTTCTACGACAATACAGCGTGAACCAATAAAAGCATCGTCTTCGATGATTACCGGAGCTGCCTGAAGAGGTTCGAGTACGCCTCCAATGCCTACACCGCCGCTCAAATGAACGTTCTTGCCGATCTGTGCACAGGAACCTACGGTTGCCCACGTATCGACCATTGTGCCGCTATCCACATACGCACCGATATTTACGTAAGAAGGCATCATGATCACTCCAGGCGCGACAAAAGCTCCATATCGTGCCACTGCGTGGGGAACAACTCGCACTCCTAATTCACTGTAATTGCGTTTCAATGCCATTTTATCATGAAACTCAAATGGTCCGACTTCGATGGTTTCCATTTTTCGAATCGGAAAGTACATGACCACAGCTTTCTTTACCCATTCATTGACGATCCATTCGCCATTCTCTCCCGGTTCAGCAACCCTCAATCTTCCTTTGTCTAGCTCTTCGATTACCTGTTCGATCGCTTGAATGGTTTCTGATTGTTGTAAAAGTGCTCTGTTTTCCCAGGCGGCTTCAATAATGGGTCTCATCGTGTTTTTTTTTGGCAAATATAGCGAACTGAGCGTTTCTGAAAGGCTTTGTATCTTTGTGGTCATGAAAGGAAAGATCCTCGCACTTGATTTTGGTTTGAAAAGAACAGGCGTTGCAATGACCGATGACCTGTGTATGATCGCTTCTCCGTTGGACACGATTGATTCATCCCGTCTTAATGGGTTTCTTTCTGCCATTGTCTTAAAGGAAAAGGTCCATACCATTGTAATTGGAGAGCCTAAGCGACTGGATGGAAGCGACTCACACGTTACACAGAATGTTTATTTGCTGAAAGAAGCATTAGAAAAGCAGTTTCCGGATCTAACGATCTGTTTGTATGACGAACGATTTACTTCCAAAATGGCTTCTATGGCGATCATTTCTGGTGGTTTGAAGAAAGAAAAGCGAAAGGATAAAGGCCTGATCGATAAAGTGAGTGCAGCCATTCTTTTGCAATCTTATTTAGAGCATCTGTCAACCACTAAAAAAAGTTAAGTGTTCTCTGACTTTAAGTGAATACGTTAATTTTGTGGCAAACTAAAACGAATGATTCTACCAATTGTAGCTTATGGAGATCCCGTGCTGAAGAAAGAGGCAGAGGAGATTGATCAGGATTTTCCAGGACTGAAGCAGCTGATTTCTGACATGTACGAAACAATGTATGCCGCTCAGGGAGTAGGGCTTGCAGCTCCTCAGATTGGTCAATCCATCCGTTTATTTATTGTGGATGGTTCGCCATTTGCCGATGATGAGGAAGAAGAGGAAGAACCGGATCCGAAGGCTGCAGGGATTGAAAATTTCAAAAAAGTTTTCATTAATCCCGTGATAGAAGAGGAAGAGGGCGAAGAATGGGGATTTCATGAAGGTTGCCTTTCGATACCTAAGATCCGTGAAGAAGTATTTCGTAAAGAGAAGGTGCACATCTCGTATTACGATGAGCAGTTCAATTTTCAGGAAGAGGTATATGAGGGATACGCAGCAAGAATCATTCAACATGAGTACGACCATGTGGATGGCATTCTTTTTACAGACCATCTTTCTCCTTTGAAAAGACGCTTGTTGACAAAAAGGCTACAGAACATTTCTAAAGGGGATATAAAAGTAGATTACAAAATGAAGTTCCCTGCAACTAAAAAATCCAGATAAATGAGTGCTTATAAGTATGTCATATTGATAGGTTCAAGCTTGGTTCTAATGTTTCTAAGTTCTTGCAGAAGTTCTGAAACAACTTCAAACAAACCGACCAGAGAATCTTTGAAGTCTCGAATTAAAGAAATGGAAGATTCTTTGAAGGGGCTGCAAGTAAACATTCATGAGATCAAACAGATTCCTAATTTGACGCATTTTGAATTGATCAACCGATTGCTGGATTATTACCATAATTATCCCGAGGACACGTATTCGGCAGAATGTCTGGATAAGGTACATATGAAGTATTCGGGTATGAATATTCATCAGCGTGCAGTTCAATATGCGGATACCTTGCTCGATAAATTTCCGAAATATGTGAACAGGGCCTTGGTGTTGGAAAGTCAGGGGAGTGCCTATGATATTTTTATGCAGCCAAGAGATACTTCGAAGGTACGTAAGTACTATACAATGCTTCTTCAAGAAAATCCAAAAATGGAGAAGGACAAAGCGGCAGGAATTCGTGATCGCTTAAAGCATCTCGACATGAATTTTGATCAATTCATCGAATACAAGATGCAATCGATCCAGTTGCCATAGTCTGGCTGTTAACGTTGTGTTAAAAGTTTTCGTTGGCACGTAAATTGAAATACCTTTAAGTCATTAATTAAATTTCAACCATGAAAAAAGTAATCTTCTCTTTGGCTTTGTCTCTGTTAGCTGTTGTTTCTGCAGGAAAAGCTGTTGCTCAAACAATTGAAAAAGGAGCAAAAATCGAATTCGCTAAAGAAACGCACGACTATGGTACGATCAAATACGGCGAAGATGGATCTTGTCAGTTCGAATTCAAGAATACGGGTGATGAGCCACTTATCATTTCGAATGCTAAAGGATCTTGCGGATGTACGGTTCCTGAATGGCCAAAAGAACCAATCGCTCCGGGAGCAAAAGGAGTGATCAAGGTGAAATACGATACAAAACGTCCGGGTGCTATCAATAAATCCGTAACGATTACATCCAATGCAATCAATGGTTCGTTTGATGCAACTACAAAAACAAGCACAAATATCCTTCGAATTAAAGGAAATGTACTTCCTGCACCTGAAGGACAAGCACCTGTGAACAATTCAGGAGCACCAACAAATAACTAAGAATGAGATCAGTTCTCATACTGATACTTCTATTGAATTCCGCCTTTCTGTTTGCACAGGAGGCGGAATTTTTCGTTAAACCAACTACCTATAAATTTCCTGATGCTAAAGAAGGGGATCAGCTCGAACATGCCTTTAAAGTAACGAATACAGGTAAAAAACCGCTGATCATCAGTTCCTACCAGGTGGAATGTACTTGCACGAAAGTTTTTCTTCCTAAAGAACCAATCATGCCAGGGAATACGACCACTATACGAGTTACCTTCGACTCAGAGGGAAAGTCCTATTATCAGGATCGAATTATCTATTTGGATACCAATACCAAACGTAAAAAGGAAAAACTCCGATTTAAAGTATTTGTTGCTCCAAAATAGGTTGCAAGTGATTACGCTTGTTAATAAAAATTCTTTCGAAAAAAGTTCGTTTTTACCTACCTTTAAAGCTCAATTTTTCTGAGCAATGTTCCTCATTTTTGATACTGAAACAACTGGATTTCCAAGGGATTGGAATGCGCCATACACGGATACTTCAAACTGGCCGAGGGTTGTTCAGATTGCATGGCAGTTACATGATGAAATGGGAAGGCTCATAGAGCACAAGGATTTCCTTATTCGACCCGACGGATTTGATATTCCTTTTGATGCTGAAAAAGTGCACGGTATTTCAACTGAATTGGCCCAGATAGGAGGCGATTCGCTCGAGGATGTATTTCATTTGTTTAACAAAGCACTTTCCAAAGCAACGTTTTTAGTTGGGCAAAATCTCAATTTTGACTTGAATGTAGCGGGATGTGAATTTGTGCGTCTTGGTCAGGAAAACTTGTTACATTCTTTGCCCGTACTGGACACCTGTACTGAATATACAGCCGAATTATGTCAATTACCTGGAGGCAAAGGAGGACGTCCGAAACTTCCTACACTTACAGAACTCCATCAATATTTGTTCAATCAACCTTTCGTTGAAGCACATAACGCAACTGCCGATGTAGAGGCAACAACTCGTTGTTTCTTTGAATTGATTCGACGAGAGCATTTTACTTTGGAGCAATTACAGCAACGGGAAACTTTTTTAGAGGAATTTAAGGAATTCAATACTGCTGAGATTGCACTTGCCGGACTGAAACATGTCAATCTCAAGGAGGAGAGCAGAAAATTGAAGGAATCCCGGGCAGCGTCTTCCAAAGTCGAGGTGCCTTCGAATTTGACCAACGTCACCACTGACCTGCCTTTTGCTCACCTGCACAATCACACACAGTTTTCGATCCTGCAATCCACCATCGATGTAAATGGGTTGGTATCGAAGGCAGTGGAAATGGGAATGCCGGCAGTCGCTTTGACCGATACGGGAAATATGATGGCTGCATTTCATTTTGAGAAAGCTGTTAGTAGTTACAATAAATCCGTCAAGGCAGAGCGAGAGAAGGCCTTAGCTTCAGGTGAATCGTTTGATAAAAAGGAACTGCTTCCGATCATTGGGTGCGAGTTTAACGTGTGCCGTAATCTGGAGGACAAAAGCAACAAAGACAATGGCTATCAAGTCGTTTTTCTTGCAAAGAACAAGGTCGGATACCATAATCTGGTCAAGCTAGCCTCGATCGCATACACCAAAGGGATGTATTATGTCCCAAGGATCGACAAAAATGTCATTCAGCAATATGCATCTGATCTGATCGTTTTGTCAGGAAATCTATATGGGGAGATCTCTCAGCTGATTCTAAATGTAGGAGAAAAGCAAGCTGAAGAAGCGTTGATTTGGTGGAAAGAATTATTTGGTGCGGATCTCTACCTTGAGGTCATGCGGCACGGACAAGAAAATGAAGATCGCGTAAATGAAACCTTGATTCGTTTTTCGGAAAACCATGGCGTCAAGCTGGTTGCAACTAATAATACCTATTACCTTGATAAAAAGGACGCAGAGGCGCACGATGTTTTACTTTGTGTAAAGGATGGTGAACTTGTTTCCACTCCTAAAGGACGTGGAAGAGGATACCGCTATGGATTAGATAATGAGGAATATTATTTCAAGTCCTCTGAAGAGATGAAGCGTTTGTTTGCAGATCTACCGGAGGCGATCGAATCCATTAGTGAGATCATTGCGAAATGTGAGCCTTATGGTCTGGCCAGAGAGGTGTTACTCCCTGCTTTTGATATTCCATCAGAGTTTCAGGACCCAATGGATGAGGAAGACGGAGGAAAAAGGGGGGAGAATAATTACCTGAAGTTTTTAACCTATGAAGGAGCAAAGCGCAGGTATAATGAAATTACAGAGGATATTAAGGAACGCTTGGATTTTGAGTTGGCGACCATAGAAAAAACAGGATATCCTGGATACTTTCTAATTGTACAGGATTTTTGTCAGGCAGCTCGTGATATGGGGGTTTCAGTAGGTCCCGGTAGGGGGTCTGCTGCTGGATCTGCGGTGGCGTATTGTATTGGAATCACGAATGTGGATCCTATTGAGTACGATTTGCTCTTCGAGCGTTTCCTTAATCCTGACAGGGTGTCCATGCCCGATATCGATATCGATTTTGATGATGAGGGAAGAGGTCGCGTGATTGATTGGGTGATCAATAAATATGGATCTAATCAGGTGGCACAGATCATTACCTATGGTACCATGGCGGCGAAATCCTCCATCAGGGATACGGCCAGGGTACTTGATCTTCCTTTGCCCGACGCAGACCGTATTGCGAAGTTGGTTCCGGATATTTCGCTGGCCAAATTGTTTAAGATGAGTGATCCTGAACTGGCTGATAAACTGAAAAACAATCAGGACGACATTACCAAAGCAAAGCAATTAAAAGCAATCGCTGAAGGAAATAACCTGGAAGCCAAAGTGGTGAAACAAGCGGTTCAATTGGAAGGTTCTGTTCGTAATACCGGGATCCATGCCTGTGGTGTGATTATTACACCCGATGATATTACCAATTTTGTTCCGGTTGCAACGGCCAAAGATTCAGAGATGTTCTGCACGCAATATGACAACTCCGTAGCGGAATCCGCTGGACTGCTTAAAATGGACTTCCTTGGACTCAAGACGTTGACATTGATCAAGGATGCCGTACGGAATGTGAAGCTGACAAAAGGATTAGATCTGGATCCGGATGCATTTCCTATCGATGATGAGAAAACCTATGAACTTTTCCAGCGCGGAGAAACGGTTGGGATATTCCAATACGAATCTGCAGGGATGCAGAAATACATGCGTGAACTGAAACCAACGGTTTTTGCAGATCTCATTGCGATGAACGCACTCTATCGTCCTGGACCACTTGAATACATCCCGTCCTTCATTAAGCGTAAACATGGGGAGGAGCCGATCGTTTATGATCTCGATGATTGCGAAGAATACCTGAAGGAAACGTATGGAATTACGGTGTATCAGGAGCAGGTAATGTTGCTTTCTCAGAAATTGGCAGGATTTACAAAAGGTGAGGCCGATACCCTTCGTAAGGCGATGGGTAAGAAACAAAAGGATGTTCTCGACAAAATGAAGCCTGCATTCATTGAGCGTGGGTCAGAGAAAGGTCATAATGCTGAAAAACTGGAGAAAATATGGCGTGATTGGGAAGCTTTTGCATCTTATGCCTTCAACAAGTCGCACTCTACGTGTTATGCATGGATTGCGTATCAGACAGCCTATTTAAAAGCCAATTACCCGGCAGAATACATGGCTTCCGTGCTTTCGAACAATATGAATGATATCAAACAGGTATCCTTTTTCATGGAAGAATGTAAGCGCATGGGACTACCTGTATTGGGGCCTGATGTGAACGAGTCGAACTACCAGTTTACAGTAAACAAGGAAGGAGCTGTTCGCTTTGGTTTAGGAGCAATCAAAGGTTTGGGAAGTGGTCCTGTGGATGCTATCATTCTTGAACGCGGAGAGAATGGAGCGTTTAACTCGATTTTTGACATGACGCGCCGACTCAATTTGCGTTTGTGCAACAAGAAAGCCTTCGAGAGTTTGGCTTATGCAGGTGGTTTTGATTCATTCAAGGGAGTTCATCGAGCACAGTATTTCAAAGAGGATACCTCTGGAAAGGTGTTTCTAGAAAATGCCATCAAATATGGAGGTAAATACCAGGAAGAAAAGGATTCTCCTCAAGGGGATTTGTTCGAAAGGGAAGAAGGTCAGAAGGTTATCGTCCCGGAACCAGAAGTGCCAAAATCAGAAGAATGGGGAAGTATTTACAAACTCAATAAAGAAAAGGAAGTAATCGGGATCTTCATTTCAGGACACCCATTAGATGATTTTCGGGTAGAGATCGAATCCTTCTGTAATGGTCGTGTTTCTATGCTCAATGAGATGGAACAACACAAAGGAAAGGATTTGACCATCGCGGCCATTATCACTGAAGCAGAGCACCGTACCACGCGAAATGGTGATCCATTCGGTACGATTCAAATTGAGGATTACAATGATTCCTATAAATTATTTCTGTGGAGGGAAAATTTCCTCAAATACAAGCATTTCATGAATCCGGGAACATTCGTTTCGCTTAAGGGCAGGATTGAATTACCACCTCGACGCAGTGAACTGGAATTTGTCATTCATTCGATCGACCTACTTCAGAATTTAAAAGAACAAAAAGCCAATAGCATTCACTTGAAATTACCTGCTAAGAATCTGGATCACGCAACGATCATGGATCTGAATAAACTTTTCATGGAAAACACGGGTAAATGTCAGTTGCATTTTTCGGTAATAGACGCATTGGACGGAATTGAGGTTCATCTGAATTCGAAAACCGTTAAGATTGATCCGAATAACACGGTTTTTAGTGAATTAAAGCGAATGAATATCGTCTTTGATATCAGGTGATCAGCTGATCAATTTGCGCAATTCGGTCAGTTCATTTACCTTCTCCAGATTCCCAACTTGTTGAAAAGAAGCGATGAGGTTGGTTAGCATTCTTCTTAAAACAGCGCTGTTTGAACATGGTTCGAAGAACTCTCGTTTGTAGGTTAGACGGTGACCATCCAAAAATTCCTTAATCGCGTTGGCATCTAAGATGCTTCCTTTCGAAAAAGGATTGATATAGAACAGAACGCCGTATTCATTCTTATCCGGTAAAAAAGAACCAGATCCATTCTCATCCATATAAGCAAGAATGAAATGATTCGGAAGGTTAACACCGAACACTGGAATATCAAGCGATTGTGCAACGATACTATAAATAAGCGCTAAGCTAAGCGGATTTCCTTTGCGCGATTCCATTACGGTATTGATGTAGGAGTTCATCGGAGAATAGTAATGTTTGGCATCTCCGTGAAAATTGTGGGTACCGAAGAAAATCTTATTAAAGATCTTGATCTTCTCGAAAGCAGTTTGCTTGTTGTTTAGTTCCAACCATACATCCTTTCGTATTTGCTGAATACCTTCAAGTATGAGTTCTTCTTGCAGTCCGGGATACTGGTATTTAGCAACAATGATAGCCCCGCGAACGAGGTCTTTATCTGGTGTTCCATACCACAATGCCAATTCGTGTTTTACCTCCTCGAATTGTATTTCATGGATGATCTGTTCTACACGTCCCTGGAAGATCAGCCCAAAATGATCGTCTTCCCATGAATTTTCAAGATACGGGATTACAGTTGAACCATAAGAAAGTAATTTGTCTCTTACATGTTCAAACACACTGTCATCCGGATCATCGATCAGTTGAATAAGTGCCAGAATAGATTTTTCATCCTTCATCGAAACAAATGTAGGGTAGACCTTCTTCCTTTTATGAGACAGTTTGTTCTTCTTTTCAAGGTGAAAATGTTAATTCCCTGAAATTTCAGCTAAAAGTGAAACCTTTACATATGTTTAGCGTTAAAGTAAGAACGGATCAATTTTTTAACATCTACAGGTTAAAGAAAAAGGGAGGCTTCTTCGGAAGCCTCTTTTTTTTGAAAGATTTTTCTCATATTGGCACAGTATTTCGAACGCAACAAAAAAAAACGATACCAATGAAAACAATTTATCTTATACTAATAGCAAGCTCTTTGATAGCATGTAAATCAAGTAAAAATGCAGATGCTTCTAATGCAGATGCACCTTTTCAAAAAGGAATGGTTCATATTAGTAAAGAATGTGGTGTGGTGATCACCATCACGGAGAACGGATCAGAACTGAACGTATATCCTGTGAATCTTTCTGACGAGTTTAAAAAAGAGGGGTTGCTGTTATCTTTTACATCTCTTCCAAGTCGCGCGATGCAGCCTGCAGGATGTTCTGTGGATCGTGTGGTGTCAGTAGATAACGTTAAAAAATTGAAATAGGTAATTTTAACCTACTCGTTTAAAAGTCCTTGAAGTTTCTTCAGGGCTTTTTGATTTCTGCGGCTATTAAGCGCATTCTTAATTTTATTTTTTTCCTGTTGAGTGAGGTGCCAGGATAAAGAAATCTTGTCCTTCTGGTTTTCCCGTAAATTAAAAGTGACAAGATTAACGGGTACACTGAAGGAAGTCAAGGCCATTTTTAAATATTGTTCCTGATCGAAATCCTGGGTGCGCGGGAAGTTGTTATACATATTCCCGAAAGGTAGGGTAAGCTTATCTGTTAGCGAGATGTGATGATAATATTCATTCTTCAGTAATTTTTTTGTGTCCCTGATCGAAAGAAGAATGACACCTGAAGTATTTTCCTTGATCCATTCCTGATTAGCGTAAAGGTAATTTAAGGCGGTTTTTATCCCATAATTATCTCTAAGTCCTGCATCCATCAACTGCATCTCCGGACTTGTAGGTAAAGTGACCATCGGCATAATGAAGGGAAAGGTTGCGGAGGTGCGAAGTGCACTCGTAAAGCGAAGATCCTGAGGGTCATTCTCCTCAAAAAAGGTTTGGTAATCAATGTTTTCAAAAGAGGTGTGAATCTCGCTGTTCACTGGTTGTGTTTCGGTCATGAATCGCAATGATTGAGATGATATGTAGAGTCTTCGGCCATCATTGACGATAGTAGGTGTAAGGATCATCAAAGGAATCTCAGCTCGCTTTTCAGGCAAAGCATAATAGCCTAAAGGGTGATCCAAAACTCCTCCTGTATTCTCATTAAGTTGTTGCTCAAAGGCGTAACCACGGTCAACAGGATAGCGATGGCCATTGTAACTGAATTTCTGAAAGCGGTAAAAAAGATCCTTTGCGGATGCAGAAAATGACAATTTATTCAAGAGGTCTTT
>CAIYQV010000259.1 GCA_903928365.1 uncultured Flavobacteriia bacterium | reverse complement strand
GCAAACTGTACATCAAGATTTTCGCGGGCGAATTTCATGTCTTCTGTCGCCAGTTTCCATGACTGCACTGCGATGTCATAATTCCGTCTGGCAGTGCGGTGCTGACGTTTTATGATCGTATTCTGGCGTTCATACAACAATTCCTCGCGCATAGACTGAAGCGATGCGACTTTTGTCTGCCTTCTAATGTTGCCACCTTGAAACATAGGCACACTAAGGTTTACCGTGCCATTTCCACCATAGCTTCTGCTAAACAGGGCAAACCCGATCGCATTGGTACTTCTGTTGTAAAGATAGGCGCCGGATACCGAAAGTGTAGGAAGGGCATAGGTCTTCGCAATGTCCGCATTCAGGTCTGCAATGTTCTTGTTTTGTTTGTACACCGCAAGCCCTGGAACAGTTAATAGTGCAAATGTTGTTGGTAATGCCATTATTACTGCTACGCCAACAAACAGCACAGCCTCTTATGGAGGGTCATTTCTTTCAAGTGCAAAACCCTCACAAACGATTTTGAATTTGACAACCGGAGGCACTTATTATGTGCGCATTATGGGTGCTGTTTCGAGCAGTTCCTCTTCAGCCGCGGTTTGTAGTTCCGTCCCTCACCCATCTTTTACGATTGAAGCACAAGCCCCTCAAGCCAATGACATCTGTTCCACAGCGATCAATATTACTACCAATAATGGTGGTACAGCTCATACCGGAAACTACACTGCTTCCTTATCTGATGCCTCGGATGAGTGGACAGATTGTACGTTGGGTTCTAAAACGGCAGCGAAAGATCTGTGGTACCAGTTCAATTATCCTACCGCAACAGCAGGAACGGTTTTTCTATCGGAATTAACCTTGACCGGAACTTCAGGACAGGCAGTTCGCATTATGGTCTACAAAGTTACCTATGCATGTGGAGCACCTATTGCAAGCGATGTAGAATATTGTGAACTTGTGAATCTATCGTCAACAGCGTATACTACCCAATTCAATAATTTGCAATCAACCCAAAGTCAGACACGCAAAGTGCAAATCATTCCGGTGGGAACAGTAGGAAATGTTACCGTTTCGGGAAAGGCAGTGGCAGCAAATAACTCTTGTGAATGGTTTCAGAATGTGCTTCCGGGATTCACAGTCACATCTGCTCAAACTGCGAATTTCAATTATGCGTCACCATCGTCCTCATATCCCACAGAATCTGGTGCCGACTTGTGGTATAAATTCAGTCCAAATACCGCCACTGTGGATGGAATAGTGGTAGCATCAACTTCCGCAACCATTAACGTAAGCGGCTTGACTGCAGGTCAACAATTGACAGCCTACCTCTACAAGGGAAATACACTGAGCAGTTCAAACTGTTCCAACCTTTCTTCAAATTATCTTTCAACGGTGAGTATATCTGCCAATGGGAATTACACGATCCGTTGTTTGGATGAAATGCATAACGGTGCACTTGGAGGTTATTTGCTCCGATTGGTGCAAACAGCTGGAAGTACAGCTTCTCCATCGATTATAGTTATCCCCGGAGCAGTGGGAGTTGCGAACAACAAATGCAGCTATATCTGGAGTGGGAGTGGGCCAGCCATTCTGGGGAATTCAGATGCTTCGCATGGTTACAATAAGTATAACTTGATTTGCAATCCGGATAATAATCTCAAAACCCAGGATGGAGAAACCGTGTCAGGTACATTTTCAGGTTCCAACGACTGCGAATCCGGTTTAAGTTCAACATCTTGTAACGGCACATCCAACAATCCTGCAGACCCAAATAATGGCAGAGATGTTTGGTATGTCTTTCGAGTTCCGCAATTAGCCTGTTCTAATGGCAATCCGGCTGCTTCTTCTGTAATCACATCCATGCAACTGACTTACACCGCGACTGGAAGTTCTCCTTCTAGCAAAGATGCGGTAGCCTATGTTTACAGTTCATGTGGCGATGCTTCACTTTTATCTTGCAGTGGTCTACTTGATGGTGCTGGTACAACCTGGACGGTTTCAGATCTGACTCAGGGTGATTACTATTTGTTGAGATTACGTCCCTATTACCTGAATACGAGCTTTGATTTTGACTTCACTGTAAAAATGGACAATGCAGTTCCCGCTCCGTGCAATGATAACCCCACGGGAATTTATGCTGCGGCACCATTGACCGTCTCCTCTTGTATGCAATATTCTGATCTTTCTATTTGGAATGCGCAGGGCGCCACACCAACGACACCGGTTAGTAACGCTCCTCAAAAGGATGTCTGGTTTAGTTTTGTTGCGCCGGATAATGGTGGTTCAATTACAAATTCCAAAGGATGGATTACGGTGTTTTTTGAATCAGTTTCAGGTCACCTATTGTCCGTCGAGCTGTTTGATACTCCAACCACCCAATCTGGTTCTCAAGTGTACAGCACAAGTCCGAATATCCCTGGATCTAAGAAATGGGCGGTATTTGGAAATCTTACACCGGGCGCGACATATTACATCCGTTTGTATCATTCACAGGCAGGAACGGTTGATGTTACATATAAATTGGCTGCTTTTTCTTCGAACATGTCTACTGAAAACTGGTCTTGCGGTGAAAATTCCTACTCCAATTCAATGAGTTGTAGCTCAGGGTGTAACAGTCTTGATGAAGTGTGGTTTAAGATTGATCTTCCACCCGGAACTCCTGCTTTTAAGTATTGGAATATCCGCGTTGAAGGAGATAATCAGAATCTTGATTTTGAATTGCGCTCGCAATGGTCACTCGGTAATTCATCGTATGTTCCTTGCAGTCATGTTGCAGAAAGCGGTTTGAATGGCGGTTGCGCAGATTTCGATCACCCTTGTTCATCCAGTGTACTTGAAAGTAGTGTTTCCCTTATTTCACAACAGTTAATCACCACGCCATGTAATTCAGGTGCAGGGCCACATGGCGGAGTATCTCGAGTTTATTACAATTTGAATGGTCCGGTTGCAGGAAGTAAGAACTACTATTTTCTGAGGGTATTCAACACGAATCCTACTGGTTCAGGTGTGAAGATCTGTAACCTCTCTTTTGAAGGACCCTATTCTTCGGCGAGCAAAGCAGAGGCGGCATTGACGCCGGATGTGTCATGCAATACTGCCTTACCGCTGGAACTTATTTCCTTTGAGGGTAATATTACGGACAAGGGAACAGAAGTAATCTGGAAGACAGCTTCGGAAAATAATACATCTACTTTTTACTTGCAGCGAAGCGCCGATGGAAAACATTTCGAAACGATCTCCACAGTAGCGGCGGCTGGATTCAGCACCTCATTGTTAACTTATCATTTCAAGGATCTTGACGATTTTCATGGTGTTTCTTATTACCAATTACTCATGGAGGATCGTGATGGTCAGACGAGTGAATCTGAAATAATTCGACTGGAAAGAAAACAGGATCAAAGAATGGTTTATCCTAATCCAACGAGAGAAGTTCTTTTTGTGAATGGATATGAAGAGCAGCCAATTAGTGTTATTGATGTTAGTGGGAATATTGTTCTGTCTGAATTATATGATCCGGTAACTGGGGTATCGCTTTCCAACATGAAAAGAGGAATGTATTTTGTGCGCTTAGGAGATCAACAATTCCGCTTTGTTAAGGAATGAGGATCATTTGATCTGAACACCCCGGGAAGAATATAATCCTGCAGATTGCTGTTTGCTTTTATCGAGACTGAAGGCGAAGGTACTTCCGATTCCTACAGTACTTCTAACGGACATGGTTTGTCCGTGCGATTCAATAATATGTCTGCAAATCGCTAGTCCAAGTCCTGATCCACCTTCGTTTCTGTTACGGCTTTTTTCAACACGATAAAAACGTTCGAAAAGTCGGGGGATATGTTTCTCATCAATACCTGGTCCGTCATCTGAAACTTCTATGGTAACAATGTCATCGACGATGAAAATTCGTATGATCGTATTTCCACCTTCATTACCGTAGAAAATGGAGTTGTTGATCAGATTGGTAAGTACCTGACCGATCTTTGTTTTATCCCCATTCACAAAAATACTCCCGTAATCTTTGGCAAAGGAGAGTTTTATGCTTCGTTCCTGAGCTCTGAATTCTAAGGCTTCGAATATTTCTTTGGCAAGTTCAACTAAATCAAATGCCCGAATCTGCATTTGAAGTGTATCTACTTCAAGTTTAGTTATTTCATCCAGATCCTCCAGGATATTAGCCATGCGTTCCGCAGATTTAGAGGCCCGTTCCAGGAAATTTCGGTTTACGGTCTCGTCTTCCAATCCTCCGTCGAGGAGTGTAAGGATGTAACCCTGCATCGAAAAAACCGGTGTTTTTAATTCGTGTGCCAAGTTGCCAAGGAATTCGCGTCGAAATTCTTCTTGTTCTTTTAATCGTTCAATTTCCTGATTGCGTTCCTCTGTCCAGAGTTTGGTTTCCTCTTCCGCTTTGGCGATGACATCATCCGTAATTCGAAAATCCAGATCGTTCTCTTTGGTGATTTTTCCTTTCCGGATGGAACGATAAAGAACTTTCAGACGATCATTGATGAACCGTTGAATAAAAAAATAGAATATTCCAAAGGAGATGAGTCCTGTAGCGAAGGGCAATCCTATCAATACCCAAAAAGGAAAATTCACTACCTGAAGATCGATAATGAATGTAATTAATAAAGTAAAAAGGAAGGTGACCGCGCTTCCGCCAATTACTAAGTGAATGGGTCTGATGTTTTTCACGATTCGCTGAAGGTATATCCTACACCTTTTATAGTGCGAATATAATCATCTCCCAGCTTTTCTCTCAATTTACGAATGTGAACATCGATGGTGCGTTCTCCGACAACCGTATCATTTCCCCATACGATCGTCAATATTTGTTCTCTAGAGTAAACTTTTCCAGGTCTGCTGGCAAGTAATTCCAGTAATTCGAATTCTTTTTTAGGAAGTAGCATACTCTTTCCTTGTATTTCAACCATGAATTTCTCGCGGTCGATTTTAAGAGAGGTTGCGGAATTTTCAGTCTTTTCTAGATGCGCTCGACTCAATCGTCTTAGTAATGATTCCACTTTACTGATGAGTAACCTTGGTCGAACAGGCTTGGTAATGTAATCATCTGCCCCTGCTTCAAATCCTGCGATCTGTGAATAATCTTCAGCTCTGGAAGTTAGAAAGGCAATGATAGGCTGTGTGATATTCAGATCTTTTCTGATCACCTGACACGCTTCGATACCATCCATTTTAGGCATCATGACATCCATTAGAATAAGGGACGGATGGATCTGTTGTACCATCTTAACCCCTTCTTCACCATTCGCTGCCGTGAACACTTTATATCCTTCTTTCTTTAGATTGTACGAAAGAAAATTCAGAATATCCTGTTCATCATCAACAAGTAAAATGGTATGTCCTTTGAGCGTATCCATAAGTTAGTTAAAAAGGCAGCACAAACGAATTTGTGCTGCCTGTAGTTACATTATTTTTTAATAACCAGTTTGCGAGTAATCGCTCCGTTATCGGTATTCAGATTTACGAAGTAAAGACCATTCGACAATGAACTTGTATTGATAATAGAAACATTGTTTCCATTGATCAATTCCAGAGAGGTCTCACTTACGATCTGACCAACCTGATTTGTAATTACCAAATTAGCTGACTGTTGCACAGTTGATTCAAAACTCAAAACTGTTTCATCGGCAGCTGGATTAGGATAAAGATTAATGGTTGTTAATCCACTCAATTCTTCCAAGCTTGCTGAAATTACAACTGTGAAGGTTGTTACATCCGTACAGTTTCCGTTGATTGCGGTAAGTGTTACTGTGTATGAACCATTAGCTGCATAAGCATGAGATGGATTGGCACTGGATGAGTTTGTTTCGTCACCAAAATCCCATGAATAAGAGGTAGCATTGGAAGAAGTGTTAGAGAAGGAAACAATGTTTCCAGAAGTGCTGTAAGAACCTGCAGCGGTAGGTGTAGTTCCGAACGTAATCGTAACTGGGTCAGAAGTACCTACACCATCACAAGCATCTGCATTCGTTGTTGTAACTGTAAATACATCTCCTTGTGTAACTTGAATTGCTTGGGTTGTTTCACCATTGCTCCACAAATAAGAATCCGCAGTTGATGAAGTCAAAGTAATTGTTTCTCCAGAACATCCTTCTGCTACAGGCGCAGAAATTGTAGGGATTGGTGCACTACTTACATTCACTGTGATAGGTGCAGAAGTCGCTGAACAACCATTTACATCCGAGAATGTTACAGAATAGCTTCCAGAAATCGTTGCTGAAATTGTAGCCGTAGTTGCTCCGGTAGACCAAGTATTTCCTGTGCTTTCAGATGAAGACAGATCAACAGATCCTCCTGTACAGAATGAAGTGGATCCATTTGGCGTTACAACCGGTGTAGTAGGTGTAGCGTTTACAAGGATTGTAATGGTTGTTCTTGGACTCTCATCTCCATTTGCATTATACTGACTTACGTAATAGGTATAAGTACCCGAAGAAGTAGTGGATGGGGTAGGTGCACTTGTTGCAGCAGTTCCACCTGTTGCTTGAGTGTACCAATACAATGAGTTTCCAGTTGCAGCAGTTGCTGTCAATGCTGTAGCATTCGCTCCTTGACAATACGTGTAAGAAGGTGTAGCATTAGGCGCTGCAAGGTTAAAGAACTTAGGATGGGTAAAATTTGCTCCTGATGCAGCAACTGACCCGGCAGTTAAACGCGCGTCAGGCGTCGATCCTAAAGCTGGGAATAGGTTCACCCAGTTTACTTGAGCAAGTGTTGATGTAGAATCGTTTCCATCTGCTCCCCAGAATGATCCGTAAAATGCTGCATTTGATGGAAGAAGAGTGTTAGCGTTATAAACAGTATTTGAATTTGATGAAGACCAGGTCGGTGTTGCGAAGTTGGTAGTAATATTTGAAACGAAAACAAGAGAATCTCCATTCACATTATTTACTACGGCATCACCTTCGATAGATAATCCTTTTTCCCATCCGGTAATGATTGAATTAAGAATTGATGTAGATGTATTTCTTCTCAGACGGAATGCTTTTTCGAATTTTTCACCTGTTGGTAAAGCAGTAGAGCCATTTCCTTTTGGTCCAACCATAGTAATGTTGGAAAAGATAGGCATTGTTTTAGGTTGTGCAGTGGAACCCGCAGCGTCGTTGTCTGATTCAAATGAGTTGGAGTCACCAGCAGCATCAGAAATATCCTTGTCACGAATGATCAAACCAAATTGAACTCGTCCACGGAAACCAAAATCAGTATCAAAGTCATCGTCCAATCCGCGGTAAGCGATCAAATGTTTACAGTTTACTGCACCTCCAAACCATTCGAATGAATCATCTCCTGAAAAAGATACTTGAACGTAGTCTACTGTTGTACCTGAACCTACAGAACCGAAAGTAATACCGTTGATCTCTTTGTTTGGTTCTAGGGCTATCCCTCCAAATTCAACACGCACATATTTCAAGGAACCAGAGTTATCCGTGTCAAAGTTCCCACCGTATTGTGTGTCGGTAGATGCAAGAATTCCTTCAATGTTGGCTACTCCTCCTGGTTGGTTGTTTTTGGCTAGTCCTAAGATTACCAATCCACCCCAATCGCCCTCAGCTCTAGCACCAGGAGCTTCGTTGGAAGTAAATACAATTGGTTGAGAAGCAGTTCCAACTGCGTTAATTTTTGCTCCTCTTGTTATGATAAGGGTACCTTGTGTTAATTTATCACCTCGGATTATTGTACCTGGCGCAATAGTTAATGTCGCATTGTTTTTTACATAAACTTTGTTTTGAAGGAGAATGGTACCGCTCCATGTTGTACTTGTGGTAATGTCAGCAGATACCGTTGTAGTGGTTGCTGAATACGTGGTGTTCTCTGGATCAAAATTGGCCCAACCACTGGTCCAGTCTGTTGTTGGCGTATTATCCGTAACAGGAAACGCTCCTTTGTAATCAACTACATCCCAAAAATTTTCTTGGGCATTGACAGCGCTACACAGAGAAAGGGCAGCGACAATAGTGTAAATTTTTTTCATCGTTTTTTTGCTTTTAATCGATGCAAAGAAACGGCGGCTTAAAACGATGCCAGTTAGTATACCTTTATGATTAAATTAACTTTGTATTAATGGAAGAATACAATTTGTTAACATTCAAAAATTCGGCGTTAATACGAACTTCTAGAAGTTCAAAGTTAGTTTGAATTGTTTGATCAAAAAAAAAGGCATTCCAAGAATGCCTTTTAGATAGAAAATTAAATTGATCAGAAGTTGTATTTCAGCGACAGGCTAATCGTTTGCCCAAATTTGATCTCTTGCCAGTTATTGTCCGTTTCTGAGTCAAATTTCTTATTGCCATTTAAATCCTGAAAGTAAACAAGATTTTGAGCTAATAGGTCACGAGCATTTAATTTTAGCTCCCATTTTTCTGCAAATGTTTTTGTTACCTGGAAATCCAGAACATTTCTACCATTTTCCCAAACACTTGGTTCCTGAACGTTTCCAACGATGTAAATACGCTGACCAATAATGTTGTAAGAAAGGTTGAAAGCCCATGTGCTATTAAATGGAGCAAAGCTTAAACCTGCATTAATAATGTAAGGTGACTGACCTTGTAGTGGGCGATCTCCTCCAGATCCAATAACTTCAGATACATCCACCATAGATCGAATAAGAGCAAGATTGGTGTATATAGTTGTTGCGTCCAGAAGTGAGGAGTCCTTGGCTTTGTCAAATACTCCCAGTTTTAGTCGGTATTCTAATTCCGATCCATAGTTAGTGGCGGAGGATACATTTGTGTAATATAATTCAGGGGCTCCAGAGGTTCCCGTTCTGTTGATCAATTCGATTGGGTCTGTAAATGTTTTGTAAAATCCGCTGACACTGAATACCTGACCAGCGCCGGGGAACCATTCAAATCTTAGATCTGCATTATTGATAAGAGCTCGCTTAAGTTGCGGATTACCAGATAAAATGTTGTCTTGAACGAAATTGTAAAATGCGAATGGAGCCAATTCTCTGAATTCTGGTCTTGAAACCGTTTTATAATAGGACGCTCTAATGTTCATTTTTGGTGATAGTGACCAAATCATGTTGATCGATGGAAGTAGATCGTTAACGGTAGAATCAATGTTCTTTTCAACGTTTGATCCAAACTCTATATAGCTGAATTTTTGGTTGTAAGACTCAAAACGAGCGCCACCTACAAATCGTAACTTATCCCCAAATTTCACATCAAACATTCCAAAACCTGCATTTAGGAAAGCAGATGCCTGGTAACTGTCATCTACGTTTGATGCCTCATCCAACTTGAATCCACCCTGGCCATTTTCTAGAAGACCCAAGTTCTGCTCTGAAAATATTTCATCAGCAGGAAGTAAAAGCAGTGCACTGTTAAAAGAACTTCCACTTGGTTTATATTGAGAGAATCCAAAGTTCCTCGATTCAAAATCACGTGCTCTTGTTTGATGCATTCCGCCAATTTTCCATTCCGTTTTGATCTTTTCAAAATTCCACGGAATGCTGTAGTCGTATTTGAAGCTTAGTGTTTGTTCAGTTGAATTCGCCCAAAACATGTTTCCGGCTGCCGTTGGGATTGTTCCGTTATTCTGAATGACTGCCGCATAAGCTGTGTCACCATAATTGATATCTGTATTGTCCTCTTCCAATGCATATTTTCGATAAACGATTCTTCGAAGATTTGGAATTTGACGCTCCACGGTACTTAGTCCGGTGTTCCAGTTTAACTTACCTTTTTTAAGTTCATGTGATCCGATAAACTGCGTGCTGAATAAATTGTTCTGAGTGTACCAGAAGTTGGTTGATCTCTCCCACTGCCTCGGATCATTATCAAGCTCTCTTGCCCCACTTCGAACATTTATTTTATCTTCCGAATTGACAGAATAAAGTGTTTTTATGGATATTTTGTTCTTGGCATTGATTTTCCATAATGTATTCAGCATTGCGCTATTTAAAATAGATTGGTTGAAAACAGAATCCATCAGTTCCATTTTTTTTACAACGCCTGTCGCTTGTTCTTCAAAATCTCTTCTGTAGTAAATATTGGTGTTCTGTGTATTTTGATAGTTATAGGCAAATACAAATCCGAATTCTTGGTCATCCTTTTTAAAGTTTCGGCCAAATGAATATTGAAGGTTTCCGTTAGGTAAAGCTTTACCAATAGTTCCTTTCCAATTGAAATTCATGTTTTTTGCCAGTAATGCTTTGTCATCTTTGGTCATTGTGGCGAAATCGATGGTTCCCGGAATGGCATCAGGAAGACTTCGAGAGGAAGATCCGAAACCAAGAACATCCATAAAACCGCCGTCAGAGCTACGGAAATTCTGAAAAGTTGTGAGTGTGTTGAAACCGCCTCCAAGCTGAAGAGAATGGATAGGTTTGTTTTTAGGTTCTATGGTATTGATGTCAATCACACCACCGGCAAATTCACCTGGCATGTCTGGAGTGGCAGATTTCATAATGACAAGGTTGTCCAACATGTTAGATGGAAAAATGTCAAAAGAGAACGCTTTACGGTCACTTTCAGAACTCGGAAGGGATGCGCCATTTATAAAGGCGTAGTTGTATCGATCACTCAATCCTCGAATAACTACAAACTTATTGTCCTGAACACTCGCTCCACTCACTCTTTTTAATACGTCACTCGCTTTACTGTCTGGAGATTTTTTTATCGATTCTTGTGAAATACCATCTACTACTGTTGCGCTGTTGCGCTGCATTTTGATAATATTCTCATTCGACTCTTTGTTGACTTGGCCTTTGACCGTTACCGAACCAACTTCTTTCACCTCTTTTTCCAGTTTGACCTCAAGTTTAGTAGTGTCGCCTGCCTTGATAGAAATGTCTTTGATCTTTAGTGTTTGATAGGAAGGATAGGCAACGGTTATACTATAGGTTCCTGGTTTTAAAGCGATGGTAAATAAACCGTCAAGATCCGTCATTCCCCCTTTATTGATACTGTCAACAATGGCCTTGGCACCGGGAATTGACTCTCCATTCGATAAATCGGTAACCCTACCTTTAATGAATCCTGTTTGAGCTGATGAAAATAGGCTGATAATAGCTGTAGCAGATACAAGTAGTATTCTTTTAAACGTCATTTCGTCAATTTTGCTGCAAAGAAACAGCATTACCAACGAAGCCAATTTAATTTAAGATTAATAAAAGTTAACTTTAAATTAACATTGAATAAATTGTTAGTTTACGTCCGGTTCACTTATGAATTTGTATCCAATTCCCTTGACTGTTTTAATAAGTTGCTCTCCAATTTTTTCTCGAAGCTTGCGTATGTGAACATCAATCGTTCGGTCACCTACCACGATATCGGTCCCCCATACTTTTTCAAGAATAAGGTCACGCTCAAAAACATGTCCAGGCTTAGATGCCAGTAACGCAAGTAATTCAAATTCTTTTCGAGGCAACTGAAGGATTTTGCCATCTTTTTCCACCAAGTATTTCTCTCGGTTAATTATAAGTCCTTTCGAATCTTTATGGTCGGCTTCAATCATTCCTTTCCTTCGAAGCATGGCATTTATGCGACTAACAAGAACCTTCGGTTTTATGGGTTTGGACACATAATCATCGGCACCAGCGTCCAATCCTGCTATCTGACTATAGTCTTCTCCGCGTGCAGTTAGAAAACATATCAAAGTTTGACTATAACCGGGTGTTTGGCGAATTGTTTCGCAGACCTCTATTCCGTCCATGCCGGGCATCATTACATCCAGTAAAATGAGTTCAGGTTTTGACTGTAGCATTGCAGCCAGGCCCTTTTCCCCATTCTCGGCGGTAACAACGGTATATCCTTCCTTTTTCAAATTGTAACTAAGAAGTTCTCTGATGTCTTCTTCGTCGTCAACGATCAATATGGTTACCATCTGTAAGTATTTCTTAACAAATGTAGAGAAATAAAAAAGAGGGAGCCAATACTAGCTATAGGTTAACTGTGAAATGAACGTTAAAATTTGAAAAATTACTGACTTAATTGTGCAGAATCATTACATTTGCAACAGTAGTAGTAGGTTAGGTTGATTAGTGTAATGAGAGCCTCGGACGCCCGTCTGGGGCTCTTGTTCGTTTATTCTGTTCGATAATTCATTAATTTCGAAGTATGAAGATCAATATTTTGCTCGTTGAAGATGATACAAGTCTTGGATTTGTCATTTCAGACCAATTACGCGCAGATGGGTATACCGTAACCTTGTGTAATGATGGCGCAGAAGGATTTCAAAAGTTCAATGAGAACAAATTTCATTTGTGCATTTTTGATGTGATGATGCCAAAAAAGGATGGTTTTACCCTGGCGAAAGATGTACGGATCATTAACAGCGAAATACCAATTATCTTCCTCACTGCCAAAAACATGAAAGAAGATGTAATTGAAGGATTCAGGTTGGGTGCCGATGACTATATGACAAAACCATTTAGCATGGAGGAGTTGATTTTCCGTATTGAAGCCATCCTCAGAAGAACCATGGGTGAGGCTGACAATACCCAGGTCGTCTTCAAACTTGGAAGGTTTACTTTTGATGCACGAAAACAAACCCTTTCGGATGCAAATGAAAGTACAAAACTGACCACAAAGGAATCGGAGCTTCTTCGGCTGCTTTGTGTCAATGCCAACAAGGTGCTGGAACGCAACTATGCCTTGAAAACAATAT
>CAIYQV010000258.1 GCA_903928365.1 uncultured Flavobacteriia bacterium | reverse complement strand
TTCCTTCCCGAACACGAATGGCACGAGATCAGCTTGTTGTTTTATCAATTCTCCCTAAGGAACAAAGGTATTCCAACCGTTTACTTAGGTCAAAGTTTACCTTACGAATCTTTACTGGAAGCCATCCGAAAAGTGAAACCGTGTGCTCTTGTCAGTTCATGGCTTACAGCTGTAGATGAGCAATTCATGGTAAATTACCTACAGCAACTGTCCAAAGAAATTTCAGGTATTCCGCACTATGCAGGTGGGTATCAGGTAAACTTGAACAGTGCCCGGTTAAGTGGGTTAGTTCATGAGATCAAAGTGCTTTCAGATCTGGAAGGATTGCATTCGTACGTTAAGTGATCATCACTCCTTTGAGCCCTACCTGATCAATCAATTTCATTTTATTGGGTGCAATTGTTTCGGGTAGGAAAACGAATTTCTTATCGTACATCACTTCATTCACCCAAAAGCTGACCCAGTATTCATTGGCCAAACCAAACACCTCTTCCATGATAGGTTCAATGCGGGCAATCTCCCCAGGTAATAGCACTTCCAGTGAATGTCTTAGTGTTGAAGTGCGTACGCGTTCACCTGTGTTTGCATTTTCACCATAGCCAGTGCTGGTAATAATGATCCCCTCCATAATGTCATCCCTGAAATTGATCAGGTAAACATTGTACATTTTTTCCTGTGTTTCGGTGAGTTCTTCGATGACAGCTACACCGACCTTTTCAACTTTTGGCCCGAGGAGTCCTTCCTTCATTCTTTTGCTATTTTTCGTGCCATTCTGAGGTAATCAAACAATTCCGCAGGGTGGCCAACCTTTTTTAATAAATTTTTGTCTTTTTTACCTGCATTGCTCTGTGGCATGACAATGTTATCCTTTCTTTTCGATCCCAGTCTGACAATAATCAGGTCCTCTTTTGGCATGGAGATAATGTATTGCCCCATTAAACCCCGACAGTAAGTGATATTTTCGTTCTTGTCCAGGTAATTCCATACATGAAGGCTGTATCGGAAATTCGGGATTCCATCCTGTGTGGCCATTTTCACTGGTTTGGTCAATTCTTTCATGTACCATGCAGGCACAACTTGCTCATCTCTCCATTTACCGCCTCGGTGAATCAAAATACCGATTCGTGCAAAATCCCGAGCAGTGGCATAGATACAACAAAATGATTTTTCGACCCCATTTTGATCATCAAGACTCCAATAAGCTTCGTGCTCCGTTCCTATTTTTTTCCAAAGTTTCTCTTGCGTATATTCCGAAACGCTTTTTCCAGTCGCTTTTTCCAGAATTAATCCAAGCATTTGCGAATTGCCACTCTGGTAATTAAAGGTTTTTCCCGGTGGATCTACCAACTGCTGACGATCGATCAATCCCCGCAAATCCCAACCGTAATATGATTCAGCGTTTTCAGACAAGGGATTGGCACCACTTTCTTCCCAGTCCAGACCGGAAGCCATCATTAACAGATGTCGGATAGTGATCTTCACCTTATCACCTTCCTTGTAAGCAGGGAGATAATTCCCCACAGGTTCATCCAGACTTTTGATCTTTCCTTCTTCGACTGCAATTGCAATCAGCAATCCAACGACGGTCTTGGCAGCTGAAAAAGAATTGGAAACAGTCTGCGGTGTATGACCTCCATAATAATGCTCAAAGATGACCGAATCGCCTTTCAACACCATAAATGCTTTGGTATCCAGGTCCTTTAATAAGCGTGTATCACCTATTGACAAAGATGCTTTATTGTAGGCTTCTCCATGTGGTAAGATATACGCTTTCTTACTTTTGGCAATCTTTCGTTTGGCAAATAGATCTAGGTCATAAATACCCGGACCGGTTCTTCCACGAAAATAGGTGTAACGCACTCCATTGTAGATGTAAAACTTACCAGATAGAATGATCAACAGGTTGATAATAATAAATACAGCCAGCACGAACCATAAAAGTCCTTTGGTAACACGGCCCAGAAGTTTTACTGCTTTTTTCATTGTACTAACTGACTATAAGTGAACTGAAAGACTTCGGACATTTTCTGAAGAAGTATGCTTTTAACGTCATTCATGACTAGCGTCTTCCCTAACTCCGATTGCATTGAAGTTACCGCTTTATCTTCAATTCCACAAGGAATGATGTGTGAAAAATAGTGAAGATCCGTATTCACATTAAAACCTATTCCGTGCATGGTTACCCAGCGGGAGCTTTTAACACCCATCGCACAGATCTTTCTTGGGTGTGCGCCTTGCGGATCAAGCCATACACCTGTCAGACCTTCTTCTCTTCCGGCCTGAATACCAAATTCCAAAAGTGTGAGAATGACAGCCTCCTCGAGGTACCGCATATATTTGTGGATATCCGTAAAGAAATGATCCAGATCGAATACCGGATACATGACCAATTGACCCGGGCCGTGATAAGTAATATCGCCGCCTCTGTTGATCTTGTAAAACCGAGCATCTACTTCATTCAGTTCGTTTGAATCGAGCAACAAATTATCCTGGGATCCACTTTTCCCTAAGGTGTAGACATGCGGATGCTCGCAAAAAAGCAAGTAATTCTTCGTCGGTAAGGACTCCGGATTGGAACGAGCATCGATCTTTTGCTGGATCGTTTGCTGAAATAATTCCTCCTGAAG
>CAIYQV010000257.1 GCA_903928365.1 uncultured Flavobacteriia bacterium | reverse complement strand
GTGTAGGAAGAGATGGAAGAAATCACATTCACGCCGGGAGCAGCAATTTCAGGCTTCAACACCTCATCATACCTCGGTCCTATACTCGAAAAAGACGCTACAGCTCCACCGGCGATCGATCCTCCACCCGTAGTGAACTGAGAAGTGTACGCTGCCACGCTTAGCAAACTATTCGTGCAAGATGGTTCACTGATACCATATTTGTTATCGCCTGCAATCGTTCCCGAACCTGAAGCCATGAATGGCATTCCCCAATTTCCAACATCCGTGGAAAGTTCCGTCACATTCCAGAAATGCACCCTTCCTGAAGCGGAACGCGCTTTCAAAAGCACCCTCAATGTGGAAGTGTTCTTCACTCTTAAACGCATTTGAGGTCTGCCGTTCTGAGGATGAGACGCATCAGCAGAAAGGTTGTAAAAAATGGTATCTTGATTGATCACCACAAAGGTGTCGATGTAACCCACGGTTGTTACGGTTGAATAATAAGGCGTTTGCATCAACAAGGTACTACCTGTGTTATTGTAGATCTGTAAACCACATTCAAACGAATTACCAACTTCTCCCCACCCATGTATACTTTGACCCCACATGTTGGCATTTGCAGCATAGTCATAGAAACTGATCATGGTGCGAATGGAATCGTTTGCAAAATCTTTCTTGATGTGAAAATTCACTGCGCCATTGTTTCCACCGGAATTACAAAAGACCACTCCCTGCGAGGAATAGGCATCAATCGCCTGACTAAGCAAGGAAGTTCCATCGAGGGTACCCATATGGTACAAGCCCCAGCTCATATTGATTACGAGACGTTTCGATTCGGAAAGTGATTTCTGATACATCCATTCCCAAGCATCTAAAACAGCGGCTTCATCCACAAGAAACGTAGCAAATAGAAACTGAGATTCAAATGCGATACCCCTGTAAGCCGTTCCTGCTCCACTTCCTCCTGCAATACCTGATACATGTGAACCATGCGTCGCATAGCTGTAAATATTAGCGGTATCAGCACCTGCATCATTAAACTCAGGAGCGGTGTTATATTCTGTTCCGTAAGTATAACCTAATGGCGGAGGTCCGGATGTTTTAAACTGATCCCACGCGGCAAGAATGCGTGTTTGCTGTAACAGGGTATCATAAAACATCGGCGACGAATAATCAAACCCCCAGTCTGTCACTCCAATAAGTACATTCTTTCCAGTATAACCTTCCGGCAATCCAATTCCCAATTGCACACTGTCAGCTCCAATATCCTTTACGGCACGATCTAAAAGTGGCTTGATCTTACCTGCCAATTGCAAAGACCTTAAACCTTTCAGGTCTGAAAGCTGACTAAGAACAGTGACAGGAATCCGTAGTGTAACTACTGAACCGATCTCAGCCCCACAAATGATTCCCTTCAAAGCCAGATCGGATCTGAGAAAGCCTTCTTTTTTCTCACCCAGAAATGAAACATAATAGACACCTTTGTTCAGATAAACCGCAAATCTGTCCATGATCTCTTTGGACGGGACACCTTTATTTCGAGCGCAGTTTTCTTTAATCACGCTGACATCTGCACGTGTATTGGACGGTATGAGCACCTGTGCGCTAATTGCTACAGACACAAAAACCGAAAGGAGCGTTAGTAAGCTTTTCATTGAGTAGCCGTTTGGTACGTAAGTATAGCAAAAATAACGCAGCCACAAAAACGAAACACCGCTGAACTCATGAAGATTTCAACGGTGTTTTAAACCATATACTGTTATTTTCCTTTACCCACTTTTATGGGCGCTGATGGTTTGGCTGGCACACTTGGCGTACTTGGTGTAGTCGGCTTTGACGGTGTGGTTGGAGAGGTAGGTTTATTAGTCGGTACCGGGGAGGTATGTGTTGGTTTACCGACAGGCAAATCAATCGCGGAAGGTTTTTGTTCAACAGGTTTTGCCTCCTGAATTTGTGAAGGCTTGGAGATCGTTTGTGGAGTTGAAACCGGTGAAGGCGCGTCCGTTTTTTTACCCAGAGGATCATAATTAGGGTGTTGCGGATTAACATTTGGTCGCGGTTGGTCGAGTTTTGAAAAACGAATGCCATCGATTTTGTCTTTGAAATCGGGTTTTGGAGAAGGGGGTATTTCCAGATATGCCTGATCGAAAATACATCCTTTCAAATCATCTCCTCGAATTCCCTGGTCTTCACATGTTTTTCGTGCTTGTTGCTGACGGTCTGGTGTTAGGTCTGCAACTGTGCGATGTACTTTAGGAAATCGTTCGTCCGTATAAGATGCCGTATTGCGACCCGGGGCATAATCGAACAAAGAGGTCTCCTGCGTAATTCGGAACTTTCTTGCAAAATCCTTTGCCATAAAAGCCAGGTATTCTTTTTCCATTTCATTGCTGGCCTGTTGCATAGTACTGTTTCCAAAAGTGGAGAACGACGCCAAGGAACGGTTGGAAGCACCTGCATCGAAGTCATCATTCGAATTACGATTGGCGTTTCCAAGTAATCCAGTCATGTCAGATTGTGCACAAGGAAACACCTGAACCGATACGTTAATAAAACCCATGTCCCATCCACGTCTCATTTCTGCTTGAACTGTTTCACCTGTTGGCCAATTGATTCGATACGTATTTCCGCTATACGTGACTGTACCACCGTGATCCAGAAAATAGGCTCCATTCCCTATGGTTACAGAACGCCCATTCACTCTTAACGCAGAAGTAGCATCCCCATCCGGTTTTTCATTGGCATACAAGCAAACACGATCTCCCGCTACATTCATTGCAACAGCCGTGTTCAACGAAAAATCATCGCGCTGAGGTTCTTGTCTGGTCTGTACTTCAAATTTGTTTTCTGTGCTTCGAGCCAATACGAATTCCCCTACTGTTTGAAATGAATAGGTGGCTCCATCAAACGAATTCAAATGCGGATCTCCATAAGATCGTGCTTGTTCGGGAGCACAATTAACACGCTCGCCAATTGCTCTGACCCTCTGTGCTCTCGCTCTATCGGTTTCGGCTCCCTGCTCTGCAGTGCTTCGAATTGTTTCGCTGTACGAATTGCGAATAGTTTGAGGCATTGCCCGGTACATCTCATAAGGAGTAAGATCTTCAGGAAAGCTTCGATCCGGAACCGCTTCTCCTTTATGCAAAGCCGTAAAACTGGCATCCAGCCACGCCCCGCGAACAGGATCCCAATCCGTAAGGATTTTCTTTGATGGATCAACTCTCTCTTCTTGAGCATTGACTGCATTTGTTAAGCTTAGAATGCTCATTGATAATAGCAGTGAATTGACGTAAAATTTTCGCATGATTTCTTATTTTTCGACTTGTCCGTTTGTCAAAACTTGTGCCATAACGAACGTGCGTGTAATAATTTGAAACTTTGACTGTTCATTTTTTTGTGAAATTTAGTTTTAATTCTTAATTTGCATCACATTTAATCTGCTATGAACACAGCAACAACGGAAGGAGTTCAGATTACGGTCACAACACGCTTTCGAAACGACCTGTCCAATATTGGAGAAAATCAATATTTTTTCAATTACCACGTTGAAATGCAGAATTTCAATGAATTCAACGTACAGTTGTTACACCGTGACTGGTACATTTTCGACTCGTTAAACGAACCAAATTTTGTAAGTGGAGAAGGTGTGATTGGAGAACAACCCGTCATACGTCCGGATGAAAAGTTCAGTTATACCAGTGGGTGTGAACTCTTTTCTGAAATCGGTTTTATGAAAGGATTCTACACCTTTAAAAATCTACAAACCGGAAAATTATTCCAGGTCTATATTCCGATCTTTCATCTGATCTATCCTTACAAGATGAATTGATTCTATTGTTTTCTTTTTACTGATAGAGCTACAGCAGTGATCAGTAGAACACTTAGGATCAATACAACACTCCAAATCCAAGGTCTTGTTTCCGATGTTAACGAGGACTTTTTAAGTTCTAGGGGATGATTCTCCATAAACGCTTGCAACCCCTCCAATTGTCGGAATTCCTGATTCTCTATATCCTTGTTTTTTAACCATAGAATACTCTGTTGCTCCACGAGTTCTTCAAGTACACGCTTGGCCTCCGACCAATTACCTTGACCCTCCCAGAGATCAGATAAAGCCAGCGATGCATCTTTCAGTTCTGGACTTAACTGTTTTTGAATAGCAAAGTTAATCGCTGACCTATACCAGGAGACTGCTTCATTCTTCTTTCCATTTTCTTCATAAAAAACAGCCAGATTGAACATCGATTCACTTTGTGACTTAACCTCCCCGCTCAATTTTCGTAAGTTCAATGCTTGTAGAAAGAGTCTTTCGGCATTCTTGTTATCTCCATTTGAATACCTTACTATGGCAAGATTAGTCAGCGCATTCGCTCGGATTAAAAATGCCTTTGATCTCAATCCAAAATAAGCACTCTTCTCAAAATACTCTACCGAAAGGTCGTTCTTATTCTGTGCCTGAGCAATTTTACCAAGTATAGCATAGGAATTTGCCACTGCTTCCCACTTTTTATGGAACGCTGACTTTCGCTTATAATCTTGAATAAGCGCAATAGCCTCTGCAGTATCTTTCAATTCCAGAAAAGCCTGAGCCAGATTGATCTCTGCCATGAACACGGAAGTCGGATCACTTGCCTTCAAACCTGCTTTGATCGAACTGAAATATGCTTTTTTCGCCTGAGAACCTCTTCTCAATATGAGGTAAGCATTTCCCAATTCATTGAGTGTCTCCGCCGCGAGGGTCTGATCACCTTCCTTCAAGAAACAGGTACTCGCATCCTCCAGATAAATGAGCGACCTTTCCGCCTTACCGGTGCGAGCTAGATAGGTGCCCAATGATCTTTTGCCAACAGCCAGCGCAAATTCGTTTTTATCTAACAAACCTTTTCTAATCGTTTCTAGCGCATCTTCTTTTAAAAGTTCCAGATCATGACGCATGTAGTCATTCCAGTTACGGATAGATCGTGTGACATAGCTCTGACAGCATACCTTTACAGGAAGTGTCATGATCAAAATAATGAACGACCGGTGAACAGATCTGGCAAAAGAATTCATGAATAGAGATCGGTTAGTTCAGAACATTGCAAGGATAGGGAACAAATGCTACTTTTGCAAAAATTATTTTCTGTATGTCAAACGCCATCTTCAACGTACCTGTAGCTAAGAACGAACCTGTAAAGGCTTATGCCCCGGGATCTCCTGAAAGAGAATCACTGATTTCTGCTTATAAATCCATGTATGGACAAGAACCAATTGATGTTCCCATGTACATTGGTGGAAAAGAAGTTCGTACAGAAAATAAAAAGCCACTCATTTCGCCTCATGACCACCAGAAAGTTTTGGGTCAATACAATGTAGGAACTGCACAACATGTTCAAGAAGCTATTGACGCGGCACTACAAGCAAAAACGGCTTGGGCTGCCCTTCCTTGGGAGGATCGTGCAGCTATTTTCCTCAAAGCAGCTGATCTTCTTGCAGGTCCTTTCAGAGATAAAATGAATGCAGCAACCATGTTAGCACAATCCAAAAATGTTTTCCAGGCTGAGATCGACGCTGCATGTGAATTGATCGACTTCTTCCGATTCAATGTGCAGTACATGACACAGATCTACAGAGAACAGCCTGAATCATTGCCCGGGATGTGGAATAGATTGGAATACCGCCCACTCGAAGGGTTTGTTTTCGCTCTTACTCCATTCAACTTTACTTCAATTGCTGCCAACCTATCAGCTGCTCCAGCAATGATGGGTAACGTAGTGGTTTGGAAACCTGCTGAATCACAGATTTATTCTGCACAGGTGATTATGGAGTTGTTCAAAGCTGCCGGTGTTCCGGACGGAGTCATCAATATGGTAACAGTGAGCGGACAAGTGGCTGGTGAAGTTATTTTCAAACACAAAGACTTTGCAGGATTGCATTTTACAGGCTCGACAGGTGTGTTCAGAAAATTATGGAAAGATATTGCTAATAACCTGGAGACTTACCGATCTTATCCGCGTATCGTTGGAGAAACAGGTGGAAAAGATTTCGTGATGGTTCATTCAAGTGCCGATGCTGCTGAAGTGGCTACTGCGCTTTCAAGAGGAGCATTTGAATTCCAGGGACAAAAATGTTCTGCTGCATCCCGTGCTTATGTACCAAAAAGCTTATGGCCGGAAGTAAAACGCATTTTTGTCGAGCAGGTAAATTCCTTCAAGATAGGAGCACCGGATGACACAAGTAACTTTGTTAATGCGGTGATTGATGCCAAAGCATTTGAAAAGATCTCCGGATATGTGGACTACTGCAAGCAACAACCGGATGCGGAAATTATTACTGGTGGAAAATATGATGGATCTAAAGGATTTTTCATCGAGCCTACTACCGTAGTTACAACCAATCCGAAATTCCGCACCATGTGCGAAGAGATCTTTGGACCAGTGCTAACGATCTATGTATACGATGATGCACAGTTCGAAGAGACGCTTGCATTACTCGACAGCACCTCGGAATATGCCCTAACCGGTTCCATTATCTCACGCGACCGTTATGCCATCAATCTGGCTACACAAAAATTGCAACATGCTGCAGGTAACTTTTACATCAACGACAAACCAACAGGCGCTGTGGTTGGACAACAACCGTTTGGTGGTGCAAGAGGTTCGGGTACCAATGATAAAGCTGGAGCGGCAATGAACCTGATGCGATGGGTTTCTGCCAGAACGATCAAAGAAACGTTTGTTCCGCCGACAGATTACCGCTATCCTTTCCTTGGATAATATTTCGCAATGTGAGTGCGTTACATGAGTAGAATTGACTAAATTAGTCAAACTAGATCATGACCAGGACAACTCTTTCAGACGGGACGCGTGTGCATTGTTTGCGTCGCCCCGAAGCTAAAATGCTAGACCATCACGTAGATGGGTATTTACAACACGGGATCCACATATCCGATGACAATGTTGTCTTCGATGTCGGAGCCAACATTGGAATATTTGGTGTGCGTGCCATGCAAAAAGCAAGGAACGTTTCAGTGTATTGTTTTGAGCCAATTCCGGATATAGCCGAGATCCTTCAAAAAAATGCCGAGCAACATGGTGAGGGAAGAATGAAGGTTTTTAACTGTGGAGTATCTGATGTCACAGGAAGTGCCACTTTCACTTATTTCCCAAATACACCAGCGCTTTCAACATCTCATCCAGAGCAATGGGAGAATGATCCCGGTGCTTTTGCCAAGGCAGTGAAGGGAACAATGAAAAATCCACCGGAAGGGATGAAGTGGATGCGCCTGATACCCCCGGTATTTGCCGGCATTATTGCTCATTTCTTAGTTAGGGGAAGTAAAGAGATCACCTGTAAATTGACTCCGCTTTCGGATATCATTTCAGAGGAAAGGTTAACTAAAATTGACTTATTGAAGATCGATTGTGAAGGTGCTGAATGGAGCGTTATTCAAGGGATTAGAGAGGAACATTGGCCTATGATCCATTCTATGGTGATCGAGATCCATGACAAGGAAGGACGCCTCCAAAAAGTGAAGGAATTACTATTGGAAAAAGGGTTTGGTTTTTTGCATGCTGAACGCGAAAAAGGACTTGAGGACACACCGATGTACAATCTTTTTGCTAGAAGAGTATGAGTCCAATGAATGTTGCAATGATCACCATGGGCACACTGCTTGGATCGAACCTGTTTGGACTGATCTATAGTATTATTGTGATGAAAGGTGACTTTTTTTCCTCCTATATTATTCAGGATAAATCGTACCGAAAAGGTTTGTTCTGGGAACGCATGCCCTTGTTTCTTTTCAACTTTGTGATCTTACTCGCATTGTCAGGTGTGGGTGCCTATTTTCTTTTTGATCTGTTCAGTTTTGAGTTCAATATTGGGGTGATCATTGCCCAGATCGCG